>JALVAQ010000360.1 GCA_027011095.1 Bacteroidales bacterium | reverse complement strand
TTGATGACACCTTTTCCTCAGAAAAGCAGGTGTTCTTTATACATGGTACTTTCAACTCCAACGGGCAGCATCTTGATGTGTATGCATTTAACACCAACTTCACCAACGAAAGGCATTTGATATTAGATGGTTCGACAGTAACTTTAACAGGTGGAGGTGTCGAATCATGGTATCTCAACGGCTTAAACATTGACTTCTCCGATGAAGATGCCACTTTTGAGATTAGTGGCACCAATGCTATTTTCCGAACCGATTACGGCGGGCCTTTCCACTATCCCTATTTGAATTTTCAATCTCCGGGATGGGTTTTTAGTAAACAAACCAATGTAAGGTTCGATTCGGTCTATTTTCAACATGGCGGCCAGGTGCATGGCGATTGCTCTATCGAAACCGTAAGGGCTGACGGCAGCACTTCCATATTTGATTCCGATAATATTTCTCTTATTAACGTGTCAGGGGGAGGCCTCCTTTTGCAAGGCGGAAATCATCACGTTTCAACCATCATTGGCAAAATGGGCGTAACCATTTCGGGAAATAATGAAATTGATACCGTACTTATCGGAGGGGATGGCATCTTGTCGGGAACAAACCGGATTACCGGATTAATTGATTTTGGAAATTTGGCCACCATCGAAGGAAACAATTTTGCGCGGTTTGCAAAGCTTCGGAACAACGGCGAAATAAGCGGGGAAAACGAATTTGATGCGTTGAAATTTTATCCCGGAAATATTTATGAACTGGAGCAGGGAAAAATACAAACCATTAACAACGATTTCTTTATCCGGGGCAACAACTGTTTCCCCATCACCTTAAGGTCGCAACACGATGGTCAACAGGCATTCATTACCATGTCGGTGGGCAGAACGGTTAGTGGCGACTTTATCGAAATAAAAGACATGGATGCTTCGGGCGGGGCTTTATATTACGCCGGCCATTACAGTACCGACCTGTCCAATAACACGGGGTGGATTTTTGCCAATGCTCCTGGCTATATTTTCGGATTTAACAACGACACCATTGTCTGTTCGGGAGGTTCTTCCGTTATCGGTACCGAAAATTTTAATCCCGATGAAAATTCAACCTTTTTATGGAGCGATGGCAGTACCGGCTCCGAATATCAGTTAAACGGCGAAGATACGGTTTGGGTAACGGTAAATTATGCCGATAACTGCGCTTTTACCGATACCATTGCCATTCAATACAAACCTTCGCCGCAGGTAGAGCTAGGTTCCGATAAAACCACATGCCGTGGCGATACCATCTCAATAAGTTATCACTCCGACAGCGTATCGTATGTTTGGGGAAACGGTTCAACCGATTCGGTAATTAAAGTTACCGAAACAGGTTATTACACCATTACGGTGATAAATGAAGATGGTTGTAAAGCTTCCGACTCCATTTTTGTTAATATGTTGCCTACCCCCGATGTAAATCTGGGGCCTGATACAACCATTTTTTCCGATCAGGAATATCTGCTTGATGCCGGAAACAGTGGCGATGACTTTGTTTGGTCAACCGGTGCCACCACGCAAACCATTACGGTAAATTCGGAAGGTGAATATTGGGTAGCGGTTTCAAACAGTCAATGCACCGGGTACGATACGGTTACCATCATGGTTTATCCCGACTGTATTTTGGCGGTTCCCAATGCTTTTTCGCCCAATGGCGATGGGCATAACGATGTTTTGTACGCGCGGGGCGAAGGGTTTGTTGAAATGGAGTTGATGATATTCAATCGTGTTGGCGAATTGGTTTTCGATACCAAAGACAATACCATTGGCTGGGACGGAACCTTTAAAGGGAAACGTCAACCGGTTGATACCTATACTTATATGTTAAGAGGTGTTTGTGTTAGTGGCAGGTCTGTTTTTAATAAAGGGAATATAACTTTGTTGCGATGAGGAAAATAACAATTATAATTTCATTTTTTATCTTATTAGATTTTGGTTTGAAAGCTCAGGAAAGTTTTGAGATAACGGTTGGGGGTGAGGGGGAGGAATTGCCTTATGATATTAAAGCTCTTGATGATGGAAGTTATACTATTCTGGGAAGGACAAATAGTTTTGGGGCTGGAGATCATGATATTATATTTTTTAACGTAAAGAGTGATGGGCAGGTTAACTGGATAAAGACCATTGGAACTGATCAAAGAGATGTTGCCCGACATTTTATTAAAACAAATGATGGTGGTTTTTTAATAGGTGCTTGGAAAGGAACTGGGGGAACGGTTGATGATTGGAATGTAATTAAAACTGATTCAGAAGGGAATATTTTATGGGAAAGATTTGTAGGTGGAACATATGATGATGAACTTCAGGATCTTATCCGGGATCAAAATAATTTTTATCTTGCAGGTTCTACCATTAATTATGGTAATGGATATACTCATATTTATTTATCAGAACTTACTGATGATGGAACGTTTTTGTGGTTTAAGGTTTATTCTGGTGGACTTAATGAACATTGTAAAGCATTGAGGAAAGTAAATAATGGGCTAATTTTAGGCGTGTTTTCCAAATCTTTTGGCAATAATTCATATAGTTTTATGCTGGTTAAAACTGATTTGTTTGGAAATATAAAGTGGTCAAAAGCGTACCTTACTAGTGGTGATGATATTTATCGTGATTTGCTACTAACAAAAGATGGAGGGTATTTATCTGTAGGTTTTTCAAATAGTTTTGGTTCAGGCGATAATGATATTTTTTTGTTGAAAACAGATAGTAGTGGGAATGTGTTATGGAGTAAGACATACGGGGGAATAAAAGATGATAGGGCTTTGAATATAAAAGAACTTGGTGATGGAAATTATATTGTTTCGGGAGAAACCAAAAGTTTTGGAAATGGTAATGGTGATGTTTTGCTATTGAAGATTTCTCCGTTTGGTGATGTTGTATGGTCGAAGATTTATGGGGGGAAAGAAGAGGAACGCTATGCTTCTTGCGATGTTCTTGAAAATGGTGGTTTTATCATTGCTTCTCAAACACAGAGCTATGGAGAACAAGGCGATATTTTTGTTGTTAAAACTGATTCGCTGGGAAGGTCGTGCTGTAGTCGTGACATTGAAGGGGTTACTGTAAAAAATGTAGAAGTAACTATGCAAAATGTAGAGCTAAATAAAAATGAGGACCATGAATTTCCTGTATGGGATGTTCAAGAATCAACCCCAAGTGTTACAAGCAAACTTGTTTGTATAAATAGCTTAAAAGTAATAGGCGATACGGTTGTGTGTGGTGAAAGTAGTGGAATTGTGTATTCAATACTTCCGAAATTGGATGGCGCTTATACATGGCATGTGCCGGATGGTGCAACTATTGTCTCCGGGCAGGGAACCTCAGAAATAGTGGTTGATTTTAACGGTACCTCAGGGTATGTTACGGCATCTTTTGAGAGCTATTGTGCAGACAAAATTTCCGACTCGCTTTTTGTAAATCTTTCAGAAGGGTTTAATATCAACCTTGGCTCTGATACTACTTTTTGCAACGGCAACACCCTGTTGCTTTCCCCCGGCAGCGACTATTTCCATTACCTCTGGCAGGATGGCTCCACCGATTCCCTGTATGTTGCAGATGCTTCCGGAACTTATTGGGTGCAGGTAACCGATTCATCGGGATGCAAAGCCACCGACTCCATTACCATTGATACCTTTCCGGGATTTGACTTCTCCATTGGCAACGATACCACCATTTGCTTTGGAGATTATGTGTTTCTGTACGCTCCCCTTGGCTTTGAATCATATCAGTGGCAGGATGGTTCCGATAACACCTCTTATATTGCTGATACCTCGGGTTATTACTGGCTGGAAGTTACCGATACCAATAACTGTGTTGCCCGCGATTCCATGTTGCTTACCGCCAATAAGGTTCCTGCTGATATACTGGGAAACGACACCCTGTTTTGTAAAGACGGCACTCTTACCTTACGAACCAATCCCGTTTATGAACAATATTTTTGGAACAACGGCAGCAACGATTCTGTTTTGACGACTTCGCAACCCGGCAAATACTGGGTAACCGTTTTTGATACCCTGGGTTGTTCCGGCAGCGACACCATTAAGCTTGACTATTTTCCCGCCATAATGCTTGAACTTGATGCCATCGGCCAACTGTGCGAAGACGACAGTGTAATTTTGCAAGCCGTATCAAACTACAACAATTACCTGTGGCAGGACAGCTCACAAAACCAAACAAACATTGCCAGGGACTCGGGAATTTATTGGGTAAAAGTAACCACCCCCTGCGAAACAAAATCGGATAGCATCACCATTGACGCCTGTTCATCCATTTGGATTCCCAATGTGTTTACACCCAACAACGATGGCTATAACGATTATTTTGGGGCTGTTGCAAAGAACATCATAAAATTTAAACTCGTCATTTTTAACCGTTGGGGACAGGAACTGAAAACGCTACACAGCATCAACGAAAAATGGGATGGAACTTACCGCGGACAAAAAGCAGCACAAGGTACCTACTTTTGGGTGGCCGTTTATGAACAGGTTGATAGGAACGGTTCGGCAAAACATATTAGATTACAGGGGAGTGTAACTTTGATTAGATGAAAGTACGTATAATAATACTGTTTGCATTGTTATTTGCTTTGCAGAATATTTCTGCACAAAAGGAGGCAAATATTTGGTATTTTGGCGAATACGCCGGGATAGACTTTAATTTTGATCCTCCGGTAGCATTGACAAACAGTGCCATGAGCCAGTATGAAGGTTGTGCAACGATTTCTGATGGAGGAGGAAATCTGTTGTTTTATACGGATGGGATGACCGTTTGGAATAAACATCATCAGATAATGCCAAATGGAACCGGATTAATGGGGAATCCTACTTCAACACAATCGGGAGTAATTGTGCCGGAGCCAGGCAATGGAAACATTTATTTTGTTTTTACGGTTGGTGCCGAAGTGTCATCTGACGGGGTAAGATATTCTGTCGTGGATTTAAACCTTGATAATGGAAACGGGGATGTTACTTCAGAGAAAAATATTTTTCTTACAGCTCCTTCCGAAGAAAAGATAACAGCGGTCAGACATAATAATGGAGTAGATGTTTGGGTAATAACACATCTTTGGAACTCAAAAAGGTTTGAGGCGTATCTTGTTACAAAACAAGGTGTTAATGTTTCTCCGATTATTAGTGATGTTGGTACGTATCATTCTGGGCCTGATGTTCACGGTAGTATGAAAGTATCTCCTGATGGAAAAAAGCTAGCCATCATTACAAGGTTTACAAAATCTTTTGAATTATTCGATTTTAATGCTGAAACCGGAGAGGTTAGTAATCCTGTTACCTTTCCGCCTTTTAGCAGCTCTGGTATTTTATATGGAATTGCATACTCTGATGATTGTTCTAAATTGTATGTTGATCAATATCTTGATGGGGCAAGAATTTTTCAATATGATTTAAATGCCGGAGATAGTATCTCAATCATTAATTCTAAAACTTTTGTTGGCTCGGTGGACAACATTCACATTGGAGCCATGCAATTGGCACCTGATAAAAAGATTTATGTTTCAAAACATAACAATCTTGTTGGTGATGATTATTTGGGGGTGATTAATTCACCGAATAAGAAAGGTGTTGATTGTGATTTTGTTGAAGATGGCTTTTTTCTTGAAGGCAAAAAGTGTATTTGGGGGCTTCCCAATTTTATACAAAGCTATTTTATTGAAACGATGGATTTCGCCTGGCAGCCAGGATGCTATGGGGATACTACGGTTTTCTTTCCTGATGTAGGTCAGGTTGATTCAGTACAATGGAATTTTGATGACCCTGCTTCCGGCATCGAAAACCATTCAACAGCACTAAATCCCGGCCATGTTTTTACAAGCACCGGAACATTTGATGTGGTACTAACCGTTTGGATAGGAGGAATATCAAAAACGTTGACAAAACAGGTTACAATTACCGAAACAGTACCTGTT
Source organism: Bacteroidales bacterium (assembly GCA_027011095.1). Lineage (GTDB taxonomy): Bacteria > Bacteroidota > Bacteroidia > Bacteroidales > F082 > B16-G9. The sequence continues at coordinate 1,053 of JALVAQ010000360.1, read as the reverse complement.
AGTCTTGGTCCTGATACCACTTTCTGCAACGGTAACTCCCTCTTGCTTTCTCCCGGCAGCAACTATTTCCACTACCTCTGGCAGGATGGCTCCACCGATTCCCTGTTTGTTGCAGATGCCTCCGGAACCTATTGGGTACAGGTAACCGATTCATCAGGATGCAAAGCCACCGATTCCATTACCATTGATACCTTTCCGGGATTTGACTTTTCCATAGGCAACGATACCGCCATCTGCTTTGGAGATTATGTGTTTCTGTACGCTCCCCCTGGCTTTGAATCCTATCAATGGCAGGATGGCTCAGATAACACCTCTTATATTGCTGATACCTCGGGTTATTACTGGCTGGAAGTTACCGATACCAATAACTGTGTTGCCCGCGATTCCATGTTGCTTACCGCCAATAAGGTTCCGGCTGATATACTTGGAAACGACACGCTGTTTTGTAAGGACGGCACCTTTACCTTACGAACCAATCCCGTTTATGAACAATACTTTTGGAACAACGGCAGCAACGATTCTGTTTTAACCACCTCGCAACCCGGCAAATACTGGGTAACCGTTTTTGATACCCTGGGTTGTTCCGGCAGCGACACCATTAAGCTTGACTATTTTCCGGCCATAACGCTTAAACTTGATGCCACCGGCCAACTGTGCGAAGATGACAGCGTAATTTTGCAAGCCGTATCAAACTACAACAACTACCTGTGGCAGGACAGCTCACAAAACCAAACATACATTGCAAAGGACTCGGGAATTTATTGGGTAAAAGTAACCACTCAATGCGAAACAAAATCGGACAGCATTACCCTTGACGCCTGTTCATCCATCTGGGTTCCTAATGTGTTTACACCCAACAACGACGGTTATAACGATTATTTTGGGGCTGTTGCAAAGAACATCATAAAATTCAAGCTCGTCATCTTCAACCGTTGGGGTCAGGAACTGAAAACACTACACAACATCGACGAAAAATGGGACGGGACTTACCGAGGACATAAAGCAGCGCAGGGAACCTACTTTTGGGTTGCCGATTATGAACAGGTTGAGAGG
>JALVAQ010000359.1 GCA_027011095.1 Bacteroidales bacterium | reverse complement strand
ATGCTACATAACGTGTTCGGCTATGGTGCGTGCCGCTTTTTTACTTCTAATTTTCTTAATTTGTTCTTAGCTTCAAATATACAACTATCTTTCTTAATTACAAGTAAGTGAGGTATGCACTATAAGCCAGTGTTGGGCGTTCGTTATTTTATTTTCCAATTTATATTTTCCATCCTCACTTTTAATGTATTCAATGTTTCCAAAATTTCGTTATCATCAGGTAACTCACCATAAACCAATTTGCTAAATGTTGAAAAATAAGTTGTTTTTAACTTGCTCCACACTTCGTTACTTTCTCTAAAAATCATCGCTTGTGTCGGGTGATGTTGCAACCATTCATTGCCGCTTTTAAAGCTTAACATATCGTCATTCGCAACTTTAACCAATAGTTCATCAAACCCTTTTGTTTCAAAGAAATCTTTAACTTCTTTGTTTTTCAGTATTTGATTGATATCGTATATATGTCTGATTTTATTGTTCAAATCTTCGATAGGGTCGTCTGTATATGAAAAACGAATTAAACTCATTATTTTCTCGCAAAATGTTCGTTTTGGGCTTAGAACATTTACTTCAAATGGGGTTAAGCCGTATTCATTCGCAATTTGTAATTGATTTGTTTCTATCATCATCTCGTAAATTAGAGAATTCACTTTTCCTTTCTCAAAAGGTTCAAAACTGCCGAGCCAAGTTGCTTCTACAATTAATGTATCTCGAATTTGTCCAAATAGTCCTTCAAATATTCTTGGATAATTATGAGCTGTTTTTCTTATCATCCCTTTTTTGTTGGTTATTCCTTTCATATCAATTTCCGGAATATTTCTCCCAACTATTTTGGTGACTTTCTTCAATTTGTTTTTCAGTTGATTGCTGCTTTCATTTCCATGCTTTAATAATACAATGTCAATATCTTCCGAGAACCTATCAATTAAATGATTGCATTTTGACAATGCTGTTCCACCTTTGAATATGCAAGAATGGCCTATTTCGTTTGAGAAAATGGAATACAAAGAAAGTGTAACCCAATAATCTTTCTCAACATAAATTTCAGCAATGCCTTTTAACTGCGATGTTGCAACTATCGCATCTTTGAAAAGTTCTTTGTTTTCGTGTAATTTCATTTAATATTCCATTTTTCTATTGTCGGTAAAATTTCTTTTGTAATTCCAAGTTTATATTCCGATAACGGATTAAGACTATCATCTAATTTCTTGGTATTTTCTCCAATATTTTCAAGGATTGCGCCAAGTAATGCCTTGGTTCTGGGTGGATATTCAAGTGCTATTTCAATCAGTTCTTTTTTTTGTTTATTATTTAATTCAAGAATTTTATTGGTTAAAATCTTTATGGCCGATTCTTTGTCTAAATCAGGTATGTTTTTAAAGTCTTTGATTACATCAAGAAGTTCAAGGTATTTATAATTTTCATCTGTTACTTCCATATAGCTTTTCACAGCTTTTCCTTTTATATTTCCTTTTGATATGTAAATTCGTTTTTTAGTACTTGCAATACTTATTTCTTTGGGGATTTGGGTAGTCAGTCCCATTTTATTGTAAAGTAGTAAACCTGTGATATATGCTATTCTTTTCCCGTTTTTAAATAAGTAGGGAGTAATGATTTTTTCTTCATCAGGTTTCAATTCACCAAAGACAGTTTGTTTCGGCTTGTAAAAAACTCCTGTTGAAATTCGCTTGATTAATCCTTTTTTTAATAATCGTTCAAGGGTTTTAGAAGCAGCTAAATATTCCTCTTTTTTTATTGCAAGGTCTTTGTATGTGAAAGTTTCACCTTTTTCAATCGTCTTAATCTTTTCTTCTATTTTCTTTGCAATATTCATATTGCAAATATAATTCTTTTTTATCGATTGTCAAGTATTATGTTCAGATTACTTGACTTTTCATTAATGACGCCCAACGGTTTGGCTATGCGTAGTGCGGGAT
>JALVAQ010000358.1 GCA_027011095.1 Bacteroidales bacterium | reverse complement strand
TAACACAGATATAATCAGTATATTAACATCTTTTTCCTTCTGTCTCCACACCCAAAAAATTGCCCATGAGTACCATTTGAGTACCTGTAAAACTTGGATTTGACTATTGTATGCACATACTTTTGTCTTCTCAATTAATAAATGTAGCTATGATACTCATATCCGCAATTAAAAACAGTATAGTTATCTCATCTGACCAGATTATTAACAAAGGAGTCATTGAAGTTGGAAAAAAAGATACACATAAAAGTAAAATTGTTTCAGTTTCCGGCACCAACTTTATAAGGATTCCGGTAAAGGAAAAAGGCCGGTATAAAGTAAAAGTAACGCTTAGTGAGCAGTATTATTCAAAAACGGTAAACGTATTTTAATTTTAAAAATAAAAAATAATGAAAAAGTTAACACTATTTGTTTTAACTATGGTATTTGGTTTAACCTCTGCTTTTGCACAGGTAGCCATTAATAACAACGGTGCAAGTGCCGACAACAGCGCCATGCTCGATGTAAGTTCAGTGGCTAAGGGAATGCTTATTCCCCGGATGAGCACTAACAATATTCATAACATTAGCAGCCCCGCCCAGGGTCTTATGGTTTATGATACTGACGACAGCACCTTTTATTATTACAAAAATACAAGCTGGGTTAAAATAGGAAAAGGCGCTTCGGGATGGGATGTAAACAGTAATTATATTTACACTTTAAGTGATAGTGTGGGTATCGGAACTTCTACACCGCAAGCCCAACTGGAAGTGAATAGCAGTAGTGCAGAAAAAACCCTGAAAATCCTTAACAATACAAACCTTACGGATCCTTCTTTGTCAGTATATGGAAGTTATATCAATATGTCCGGAACGGGTGCCGGCTTTCATTATGGCACATATCAGTTGTTTAACAGTACGGGAAACGGCTCCCATATCGGGCTGTGGAACGAACTGTCGGGTTCCGGCTCCGGCTTTCAATACGGAAGTATTCAGGATATTACCAATTCAGGGGACGGGGTTCAGTATGCAACCTACAATAGTTTAAACGGCTCGGGAACAGGTAACAAATACGGTTCATACAACACAATATCCAATTCCGCTGGTGGTACACATTATGGGGTTTATAGTGATGTTCCGGGGCACGATAATTATGCCGGTTATTTTCTCGGGAGGATGTATGTGAGCGATAGTCTCGGACTGGGTGTAACCGACCCTGCTGCCCGATTGGATGTAGATGGTTCCTTCCGGTACAGAGACACACACCAAGGCGAAGGGATGATTTTAACCTCCGACGCTAACGGTAATGCTTCCTGGGCAAACGGAGATACCGTGAGCGGTGGCGGATGGATCGTTTCGGGAAATTATATTTACAATGCAAATGATAGTGTGGGTATCGGCACCTCCACACCCGATGCCCGTATAACCGTACAAGGTAGAATCTCGGAAACAGGAACAGGACAATCGGTTTTTCTTGGAGAAGGAGCAGGAGTTAACGATGACTTTACTAACGAAATGAATACGTTTGTGGGATACCAATCCGGACATAAAAATGTATCTGGATCTCAAAATACAGCTATTGGACATAAAGCACTGTTTACCTGTAACAGATGGGGAAATACTGCTGTGGGTTACTCAGCGATGTATTCAGATACATTGGGAATTTATAATACTGCCCTTGGATGGGAAGCACTATATTATAACAGCACAGGAGATTATAATACTGCCATAGGCCAATCTGCACTTGCAAACAACAAAGCCAACTCAGGTTCGGTTGCCATAGGATATCATGCTATGTATAGTGCCGATAACCGTACTTCGGGAAGAACCACTTATAATACTGCCGTTGGTTATGAAGCGCTTAAAGGCAGTTCAACACCGGCTGATAACACCGGACAAAAAAATACAGCTATAGGTTATCAAACATTAAGTTTAAATTCAAATGGAAACAATAATACTGCTTTAGGAAATGGTGCATTATATTCCAATACAATAGGAATTGACAATACTGCTACTGGTAATGAAGCCCTGTACAACAACATTGGAGGTCATTACAACACTGCCATAGGGGACTTTGCTCTTTACGAGAATAAAGGCAATGCCGGGTCTGTAGCCATAGGATATCATGCTATGCGATATGCCGATAACCGTACCTCCGGCAGAATTACTTACAATACTGCCGTTGGTTATGAAGCACTTAGAGGAAGTTTGACGCCGGCAAATAATACAGGGCAGTATAATACATCTTTGGGCTACCAGAGTTTATATAATAATACAGGAGGCGGAACTAATACAGCCTTGGGATGTAAATCGCTCTATACAAATACGGCCGGTTCCTATAACACCGCTACAGGAGTTTCTTCTCTCAGGGAAAATACATCGGGAGAAAAAAATGCTGCTGTAGGATACAACGCTATGTATCACAATAATACCGGAAAAAGTAATACTGCCAACGGTTACGAGGCTCTCTTTAATAATACCTCCGGTTATTCCAATGTTGCCATCGGTGTACATACACTTTATCACAACACCGTCCGCAGCAACCTGGTAGCCATTGGCGACTCAGCATTGTTTAATAATGGAACCGGAGCATCAGGAAGCGATGAGGCTCTCTATAACACAGCTGTAGGATCTAAAGCCCTTTTTGAAAACACTACAGGGAACACTAATACAGCTGTTGGGTCTAAATCCCTTTATGAAAACACTACAGGGTTCAATAATACAGCAAATGGTTCCTTTGCAATGTATGATAACACGACAGGACACGATAATGTTGCTACAGGTTATAATGCATTGTCAGATAATACTACAGGAAGCTGGAATACCGCTATAGGCAATTTTGCATTGGTAAATAATACAACAGGACACGATAATACTGCCATAGGTTATCAAGCATTATACGAAAATATTACAGGTAGTCAAAATACCGTTATTGGTAATCAATACTATCTTATGACTGGCGCCTATTCAAATACTACTGCTTTGGGATATGATGTTAATATAACCGCCAGCAATCAGATACGTATTGGTGATGACAATGTAACATCCATTGGAGGCTATGCCAATTGGACAAACCTTAGCGACAAACGGTTTAAAAAAGATATTAAAGAAAACGTGCCCGGCCTCGATTTTATCTTAAAATTAAAACCGGTTACCTATCACCTTGATTTGGAAAAGCTAAACCGTTTTCTCAATATCCCCGATTCTATTTCCAAATCTGATGATTTTAATATTGAATCGATGAAAAAGAAAGAAGCAATGGTACAAACGGGCTTTCTTGCTCAGGATGTGGAAAAAGCCGCCGAATCGTTGGGATACGATTTCTCAGGGGTGGATAAACCCAAAAACGATGATGATTATTACGGCCTGCGTTATGCCGAGTTTGTGGTGCCCCTTGTAAAAGCCGTACAGGAACAGGAGGATAAAATTGAGCAACAACAACAAACCATTGCTGCACAAAATAAAATCATCGCAAAACTGCAGGAAAAAATAGCCGAGATTGATCAGTTAAAACAGGAAATAGAAGAAATGAAAAACAAATAAACCGAAGGTAGGATTTTGGTTTTGCAAAAGTCTGTCAAACATTGTTTTGGCAGGCTTTTCTTTTTTGGCTATTCAAATCTTGTAATCTATTGACCTTGTTGGCTTCCGGGATGTGACAAATTGCTTATAAATTTATTCAAATCCTCATCGGCTTGTAAACCTAATTTAACTTTTAACCGATGGCGTGCATTCTTAACGCTGTTGGGCGAAATATTCATAATTGAAGCGGTCTCCTTGGGTGTCATTCCTATTTTAATAAGTGTGGATAAACGCACCTCGTTTTCTGTTAAGTCGGGATTGATTTTTTTGAGTTGTTCAATAAATCCCTTATTAATCTGTTCAAAATACATTTTAAACAGATGCCAGTCGTTTTCCGATTTTAAACTGTGAGCAAGTTGCTGCTTTAACCGGGTCAGCATTTTTAATTGTTTATCACCTTTGGCATCTGTAATTTCTTTCAGGCTGGCGTCAATGTCCTGTAACAGCTTTGTTTTTTGCATCATGTTTAACGAGTGCATGGTTAATTGCCTCGTTTGAGAGTTTAATTTTTCCTGTAATAGCTTCGCCTGTATCCGGCTTTGCTCAAGGTTCGATTTGGCCAGCATTTCGTTTCTGCGTGAAATGAGATTTTTCTGGTGGCAGATGATACGCTCGCTTTTGCGCTTGAGGTAAATGTAAACGGTTAGCGTTACAAAAATTAAAACAGTAATAATAATAATAAAAATAAGCGCATGGATTTTTACTTTTTCGGTTTTACCTGCAACCTCCAGCTGCAATATCTTTTTCTGCTTTTTTGAGGATTCGTATTTGGCCTGTAACTCATCAAGTTTTAATTGAACCTCTTTCCCGTCAATGCTGTCGCGGTATGAGATGTATTGTTTGTAAACAGGCAGTGCCTTTGTGCTATTTGTTTTTTCGTACAACTGTGCCAGCGATTTAAGGCTTGATTTTATTTTGTTGGCGTAGTTTATTTTTCGTGACAGCTTGTAGGCCTGTTGTAAATAGTATTCCGCCGAATCGTAGTTGCCTGATTGCATAAATATTGCTCCCAACGATTGCTCCACAGAAGCCAGTTGTCTTTGCGATTCCGCATGCCTGAAATAATTATAGGCTTTATACATATAGTCAAGCCCCTGTTTTAACCTGCCTTTGCCGGCATAACAGAGTGCCATATTTTGCCAGGCTTCGGCCACACCGTCTTCCACACCTGTGTTTTTATATACCGGCACTGATTTTTTAAAATAAAAAAGCGCCGTATCGTATTGTTTTTCTTTTAAAAAAATATTGCCGATATTAAATTGTACATCAGCATAAATTATTGTAAATTGTTTGTGTGTAAGCATCTTATCTGCACTCAATAAATTAGCGAGGCTTTTTTCTTTATCTTCCATGTCGAGGTAAAGGTTTGCCATACCGGCATACATTTTCGCTATTTCCAATGTATCCCGGGTTTCTTTAAACAAGTCCAATGCTTTTAGCGAATATTCCATGGACTTTTTATAGTTGCCTTTTTGACGGTAAATATGTGCAATGTTATCAAGCGAACCCGCTATGTTTACGGTATCGGTAGATTTGTTTCTTATTTCATACGACTTTTTTGCATATTCCAGCGCTTTGTCCAATTCGCCGATACGTTTATACGAAACGCATATAAGGTTATAGGCAAAACTGTTCGTGGCCAATTGCCGCTCTTTGGGCGAAAGCTGAATGGCTTTTTTTGAAAAAATAATACAACTATCGTAATTGCCTGTATATAATTCGCCAACGGCAAGATAAAGAAAGGCTTCGGTGATGCTTTTATTGTCGTTTATTTTTTGTGATAGAGCAAGTGCCAAATGGCCGTATTGCACCGATTTTTTTGGTGAAATTTCACGGTATAATCGTGTTAGCTGAATGGAAGCTTTTACCTTTTGTTGTATAATATTAGTTTGAGTAAGCAGTTGTTCCAGACTGTCAATTTTTTTTTGTGTGCCGGCAAAAACAGGAAACACCTGACACCACAGAAAGCATCCCAATATAAATGCATGCGGGACTTTCATGGTTACAATTATTTCGACAAACTTACAATCTTTTGTGATGTATGTCAATTTATTGGTTAGTAAATTTATTAAAGCTGATTTCTGTTTTTCTCCATTTTTAATTTTACTTTTCTTTACGAAACAAGTATATACCCATCTATCAAAGCGGATGTTACAGGATTTCATTTTTATTGTATAAAATTTAGCACGGGATTTTTACTATCCGGCACTATTAATCCTGCCAAATAGCTACTTTTGCTTTATGAATTACAAAGAAACCACCCAATGGCTTTTTGATAAATTACCCATGTACCAACGCATGGGGAAAGCCGCTTACAAGGCCGATTTGGGCAATACGGTCGAGCTGTTAAACCTGCTGAACAACCCGCAGGAAAAGTTTAAAACGGTTCACATTGCCGGCACCAATGGCAAGGGCAGCGTGGCCAACATTGTTGCATCGGTGTTGCAGGAGGCCGGATATAAAACAGGACTTTATACCTCGCCCCATTTAAAAGATTTCAGAGAGCGCATCAAAATTAACGGCGAAATGATTGGCGAAGAAGATGTAATAAACTTTGTACAATCAAACCTTGATGATTTCGGCAAAATAAAACCATCCTTCTTTGAAATGACGGTGGGCATGGCTTTCGACTATTTTGCAAAAAACAAGGTGGATATTGCAGTTGTTGAAACCGGTCTTGGCGGACGGTTGGACTCTACCAACATCGTCAACCCGTTAGTTAGTGTAATTACCAATATCGGATACGACCACACGCAGTTTCTGGGAGATACCCTGCAAAAGATTGCCGGTGAAAAGGCCGGAATCATCAAGCCAGATGTGCCGGTGATTATTGGCCGAAAGCAATTTGAAACCAAAGAAGTCTTTGAAAAAAAGGCTGACGAAACTGGTTCAACCCTCTTTTATGCCGAAGAACATTACGACATAAAACTGCTTCAAAGTCTTAAACCGGATGAACAATCTATTGACATCTGGAAAAACAATGAAATCTTCCTCGAAGAGGTTAATTCACCCCTGCTGGGAAATTATCAACAGGAAAACATTGCCACCGCTTTAATGACCATCGAAGTTCTAACTACATCAAACAACATGGTTATTGAACCCGGCCACATACAAGAAGGCATTGAGTACCTGCACAAAAACACCGGGTTTATCGGCCGCTGGCATGTGCTCGACACCAACCCGTTAACTGTTTGCGACACCGGCCACAACGAAGAGGGTATCAAAGCGGTGGTCCAGCAAATTATGTCCACAACTTTTGACCATCTTCATTTTGTTTTTGGTATGGTTAACGACAAGGAGCCGGAAAAGATACTGGCACTCCTGCCCAAAAATGCCACCTACTATTTTTGCAAACCCGACATTCCCCGCGGAATGGATGCCGAAGTCCTGCAGCAAAAGGCAGAAGATATAGGATTAACAGGCCTTTCGTACAGTTCGGTTGACAGGGCTTTCAGCTCGGCCTTTAAC
>JALVAQ010000357.1 GCA_027011095.1 Bacteroidales bacterium | reverse complement strand
TTATTATAGTTATTTAATATGCTATCAACACCAATAAATGTTGATTGGGTAAAAGCATTTGAAGTAATCAATAATATTGATATTATTGTTAATAACCTCATTGTATTCCTCCTATAGTTAACATTCTAATTAGTACTTTCCTGCTCGTTTGGGTTTGCAACCCAAACGAAACTTATTACAAAAAATCAATGTCCATTAAAACATTCATATCTGAATAATACCTTGCATTGCTGAATAAATAACCTTCAGGATTTTCCGTTACCGGCGCTAAGGTAGTGAAAATGTTATAATACCAGCTGTATTGGGGGTAAAAATGGAGGTTGCTCTCTAGCGAACCTGATAACTACCGGGTCGCACGGGAGCAGGTTATAAAACATTGTAGAAAAGTTAACGTCAACCATCCTGTCTGTTAAAAAGTTATTCCTTACTTTTGTGTCATTAATCAACACAATAAAGTAGTTTAACAAATCAGATAATTACAGGAAAATGAAAAAGTTATTATTAATCCGTCATGGTGAAAGTGCCTGGAATAAAGAAAACCGTTTTACCGGCTGGACAGATGTCCCTTTGTCGGAACAGGGCGTTGCCGAAGCCAAAAAAGCCGGCAAGGTTTTAAAAGACGAAGGTTTCCACTTTAAAGTAGCCTACACCTCTTACTTAAAAAGAGCCATTAAAACACTATGGATAGTTTTGGAAGATATGGATCAGATGTGGATTCCCGAAATTAAATCGTGGCGGCTAAACGAAAAGCATTACGGAAACCTGCAAGGGTTAAACAAAGCCGAAACCGCCGAAAAATACGGTGCCGAACAGGTATTGTTATGGCGCCGCAGTTTCGATGTGCCTCCCAAGCCCCTGGAAGCCGACGATGAAAGAAATCCTAAATTTGACCCGAGATATGCCGGGCTGACACCCGCCGAAATACCCTTAACAGAGTCGTTAAAAGAGGTTATCGAGCGCATGGTTCCCTACTGGGAAAAGGAGATAATGCCCACGCTTAAAAAGGAAGAAGAGATTATTGTAGCTGCTCATGGTAACAGCCTGCGTGCCTTGGTAATGCATTTGAAAAATATGAGTAAGGAGGCTATTTTAAAGTTTAATATCCCCACGGGAATCCCTTATCTTTTTGAGTTTGATGATGATATGAACCTTGTCAGCGACCGCTTTTTGGGCGACCCCGAAGAGGTAAAAAAACTGATGGAAAAGGTAGCCAATCAGGCCAAAGCAAAATAGAAGATTAATAAGGCTGCTTTAAAAGGTTTAGCACACAAGTTGTCACTCTGAGCGCCCGCCTGCCGTTTACCCGCCTTTGGAGGGCAGGCGAGCCGGACGGGCAGGAAGTCGAAGAGTGAAACAGTTTCTGACTTTTTTTTAGTAGCAAAAAACTATAAATAAAAAAACCAACACTATGTCGAAAACCTGGGTAATACCTGATATACATGGCTGTGCCAACACTCTGCAAACGCTGCTGGAGGTTCAAATAAAACCCAACAAAAACGATCATTTGATTTTTGTTGGCGACTACATCGACCGCGGCCCCGACAGCAAAGGGGTGATTGACACCATTATGGAACTACAAAAAAAAGAGTACAAAATTACCTGTCTTATGGGAAATCACGAAGATTACTGTATCAAGGCCTGGGAAGAGGATAGTGCCAAAAAGGATTTTCTCGGTATCCATACAAAGGGAAAAACGCAAAAGGAGTGGGAGCGTTACGGTGGCAAACAAACCATGGAAAGCTTTAACGCCACTCGCCCAAAGGAGATACCGAAAAAGTATATTCAATGGATGCAAAATCTGGATTATTACATCGAATTGGAAAAATTTATTGTGGTACATGCCGGGTTAAACTTTAAAAGAGAGAATCCGTTTGAGGATAAACGAGCCATGATTTGGGCGCGCGATTATGAAATTGACCCTGAAAAAATAAACCATCGACGAATTATTCACGGCCACCTGCCGGTAAACCTCGAATTTATTGACATGGTTGTAAATAACCATTCAAGCTACTGGTTTATCGATATTGATAACGGCGTTTATTTTACCCGTAAAGCCGGTTATGGCAACCTGGTGGCACTTAACATCGACACCATGGAATATGCCATCCAGTCGGTAATGGATGAGGTAAACTATAAAGGGGTTTAGCACATTGAAATTATTACCGTAAGGCTAACTACCCCATATATTCCACAAGCTTTATATAATCTTTTTCCGAAAGTGAATGATACATGCCGGAAACTTTGTTTCGCGACAGTTGCTCAATTATTTGAGATGCTTTATCGGAAAGGCCAATCTCTGCCAATGTTACGGGCGACTTAACCGACCTGAAAAATTCCTTTAGCTTTTGAATAGACTCTTCCACCGTTGTCGCATTAAAAAGTCCTTTACCCATGGTAAGAATCCTTTCGGGGATTCTATTTTTTTGAAGTTCAAGCCAGGCCGGATAAGCAATGCTTAAAGTGGCACCATGTGGAGTGTCGAAAAGCAGTGAAATCTCGTGGCCTATTCCATGAACACCCCAGTCGCCACCGGTTTTGCCATACGATGTTAATCCGTTTAATGCCAACGTAGCATCCAGCATAATGGCAGCCCGCAGCTTGTAGTTGGTTAAATCGGCCAAAAGTTTGGGTGCCTGTTCCATGGCGTCTTTAATAATCGATAAAGTTATTTTATCAACCACCGAAGGTTCACCCTCACCAAAAAAAGCTTCGAGTGCATGAGCAATTAGGTCAACAACACCGTAAGCAGTATAATCGGACGGAACGGTGGTGGTATATTGAGGGTCGAGAAACGACTCCTTGGGAAACAGCACCGGGTTAACATATCCCAACTTCTCTTTGGTTTTCGGGTTTTGAACCACGGCAGCGGCGTTCATTTCAGTGCCCGTGGCAGCAAGGGTAAGTACACATATTAACGGCAAACTACTTGCCGGATGATTTTTCCACGAAACAATGTCCCATGGCTCGATGCCTGTGGCAATGGCGGCTGCAATAATTTTTGAAGAGTCGATAACACTGCCACCGCCCAGCGCCACCACTGCACCCACTTTGCTTTCCATTCCAAAAGCGGCTGCTTTTCTTACATCTTCAATAACAGGATTAGGCTTGATGCCACCATATTCAACCCATTCTACTCCCGCCTTTGTTAATTCGGTTGCCACTTCGGTATAAATACCATACTTTTTAACCGATTCTCTGCCATAAACCAGTAACACCTTATTGCTATAATTTTTAACGGTTTCTCCAAGCGTTTCAACCACCCCTTTTCCAAAATGAAGACGTGTGGGGTTGTATGCTGTAAAATTTTTTATTTCCATGATAATGTGTTTAAACAGGTGTAAAGATAGCGATTATTAAATAGATGGAAGCAGTAATTTTTCGCAAAAGGTTGTAGGCGGGTGCTCTGTATCTTTCAAGTCATCACCCGGCCCCTTTGGCATTATCCCAAACCCTGCCCTCTTTTCAACCTTTCGGGTCTCCCTCGCACGTGCCTTCCGGCAGGCATGCCCGCTTCGACTTGAAAGATTTTTCCGTCCCAAAAGCACCAACCCACGTCATCGCGAACAGGAGGGAGGAAAGGTGTGATGGGGTGAAGCGACCCCATTCTTCTACACAAACAAACGCGCTAAGACAGCACACCGCCAAAAAATGGAGATATTCAATTACAGCCCCATCCAAATCGGATGCTATAAAATAGTATATTTGTTTTGTCAATAATTCCGGTTTACATCAAAGTCAATGCAAAACAAATACGATGTAGTTATAATAGGCGGTGGCATTAGCGGCCTTACTCTTGGTGCCCTGCTTGGAAAGTTTGGTTTTAAGTGTTGCATTGTTGAAAAGGAACCCCATCCCGGAGGATATCTTGCAGGGTTTAAGCGAAAAGACTTTTTTTTCGATACCGCAATCCATTGGCTTAACCAGTTTAACAAAGAGGGGATTGCTCACCGCTGTTTTTCGTTTATTGACGCCGATTACCCTAAACCGGTACCGTTAAAAAAAATTCAAAGATATCAAACTGATGACTTTAATATTTTGGTAAATGATAATATTGACGATGTTAAAGCCGGTTTTTTAAGCTATTTCCCCGATGAAGAAAAGGGGATTAATAAGTTTTTTGGCCATGTGCTGGAACTTGCCGAAGCAAGTCATAAGCTGGCAAATTTTGCACGATCAGCTCAAACTATGACTCCTCTGGAAAAAGCAATGTTTTATACGCGCGCATTGCCGGCAGTTTTTCCGTTACTAAAACATTTAAAATATACCGGCAATAAGGGTGTTAAAAAGGGTCTCGACAAGTACTTTAAAAACAACGAAATAAAAGATATATTCAGCTCCGAAAGCGATTTGTTGTCGTGTCTTTTTCCGCTGGCATGGGCAAAAAACAACGATTATTACAGTACCCCTCCCGGTGGCAGTATCGCTTTTGTTAAGTGGCTGTCTGATGTAAACAACAAACTGGGAAATACTCTGATGTTAAACACCGAAGTTGTTTCGATAACCACCAATAAAAACCGGGCAACGGGAGTTGAAGTCAATCAAAGCGGCAACAAACTGCCAATAGCGTCAAAGTATGTTATCATAGCCTCCGATTTGATAACCGCCTATCGTAAACTACTTTCTGCAGGTACTATCCCCGAAAGAAAAATTAATCTTATAGAAAATGCTGTTCAATATAAATCGGGGTTTTCGGTTTCGGTGGCTTTGGATTGTCCGGCTGAAAATCTAGGTTTTGGCGAAGAGTTAACCCTTCTTTTTAAAAACAATCTGAAAAGATACAAACACGAGGAGGCTGATCCGCTACACAGTAAACTCAATGTGCTTTCACCCTCGGTACGCGACAAAACCGTATGCCCGCCTGACAAAGGAATTGTTTCGATATATATGAACGCCGGATTTGAAAAATATAATTATTGGCAAACAACAATGGACGAAAAGGGCAACCGGATGAAGGGTGAAGCGTATCATCAACTAAAAGAGGACGTCGCCAATAAAATGATTGAGAGAGTTGACAATGAAATCAATGCTGAATTTTCAAAACACATTTTATTTTACGAGATAGCCACTCCCATCACCTATCACCGCTATACCGGTAACCATAATGGAAGTATTATGGGGGCAAAACCCGGTAAAGAAAATATGAAAAATAAAGTGGCCTCCTATTTTACGCCGGTTAAAAACCTGTTGGTTGGCGGCCAGTGGGCCGAACTGGGAGGCGGAGTTCCCATAACTTCAAAAGCAGCCATGAATGCTACACTTATTGTGCTAAAACAGGAAAATAAAAAAATGTTCAGGCAGTTTGCCAACTATTTTGACGGTAAAAAAAGCTTGCAGGAGTTAAATAAGGTTATTAGCAAACAACCTTTTACAACATAACAAATTTATCAATCCGACTTAAATAGTCTGCCAAGGCAGGCACGCCAAGCAACGGTGTTTCACTCTCCGGAAATAACTGAAAGCCGTAATTTTTGTATTTCTTTTTGATTTCGGAATAATCAAACCCCTGATGCCATTTGTTTAAAAACAGATTGGAGATAGTAATCTCGAATTTGGCAAGGCTGTCAACAATAAGCTGCGATTCGGAAAAAGAGAGCTTGTCGGTGTTCATCACAAGGTTTAAGCTTGTTTTCGATTTATCTCTGAAAACAGCTTTGATGGATTTGTAATCTTTTATCTGTTTGTTGAGTTTGTTACGTATTTTATCGGTTTCAATCTCCTTTTTACCAAATTTAACCCTTGAGATAATCTCCTTTTTTTCGATAATTTTATTTCGCAGCATCAGCAGGTTTTCGAGCCAGGTTAACGAAACATCGGGCAGGGTAAGAAACTTTAAAGTCAATGCCGTGGGTGGCATGTCAAAAACAATGTAATCAACATCCTTTGCTTTGTTACGAATTGATTGATAAGCCATTAGCAGGGCGTACTCTTCAATACCAGGCGAAAATTTTAGGATGTCGAGATAATTTTCAAGATTAAATGCCGTGAGATAGGAGTAGCTTCTTTTTACCTGCGATTGCATCTCTTCCAGATAGTTGTTAACCCACCGGCTTATTTCAACCTCTTTGGCCGAAAGATTCTTGTTGATTTTTAAAAATTTCTCCGAAAGTTTTTTTTCAAAAATATCGCTTTGGTTGTGTGCCGGATCCATGGAAACCAACAAAGTTTTATGGCCTTTTTCTGCCAAGTGTAATGCCGTTAGTGCCGATGAGGTTGACTTGCCTACGCCGCCTTTGCCTAGAAAAAATATGTTTTTTACACTATTGGTCATTGAACTAAATTAAATACAGATTACAAAAATTATATTTATTACTACTGTCAAGTCATGTATCTTCTAACTGTTAGACTGCTTCGTCGTTCCTCCTCGCAGTGAAGTCATTGCGATGACGAGGTACGAGGATTCGATAGCTATCGGAAGCAATCTCAATACGTCACTAAGAGGTTGACTTGACACTACGTTGGTTATTTTTTTTAAGCTTTGTGTTCACTGATTTCTCATATTGTAACAAACGATCTAAAATTATTTCTGTCAATTACTTTTGTCTCTGCATTGTAAGTTTCTGTAAATGTCTTGGGTAGTTTTATTCCGGTTTTTGATTGCCATTTAAATTCATATCCGTAAATTTTACCATCTTTTTCTTCAACAAAATCTATTTCCTGTTGTTGTTTGGTTCTCCAAAAATACATTCGTGCAAAGGTTTCTTTATATATATTTTGCTTTTTTCGTTCCGATATAAGGAAATTTTCCCATAGTGCTCCGACATCGTTTCTTAAATTAAACGGACTGAAATTACCTATAATCATATTTCTTATCCCGTTATCATAAAAGTAAATTTTTCTGTTTCTTTTTATTTCGTTTCTTAAATTTCTGCTGAAACTGTTCAACTTAAAGATAATGTATCCTTTTTCAAGTATGTTAATATATTTTTGAATGGTGATTTTATTTACTCCTATTGTTCCTGCAAGTTCATTATAATTGACCTCACTACCAACTTGTAATGCAAGTGCCAATAAAAGGTTATCAAGCACTTCAGGTTTCCTTATTTCAGAAAAAGCCAAAATATCCCGATATAAATAACTACTTACCAGGTTTTTTAGTGTAGTCCTCTCTTTACCTTTATTATTTAAAACTTCGGGATAAAATCCAAACAACAATCTGTTTTCTATTTGTTGTTCCGATTTTACAAAGCCTTCCTTTTTCTCAAATTCCTCCCACGATATTGGAAATAGTTCATATTCCCATTTTCTGCCTGTGAGCGGTTCATTTATTTTATTTCCCAAATCAAAAGCTGATGAACCGGAAACAAATAATTGCACTTCTTTAAATTGGTCAGTAATAATTTTAAGCGTTAATCCAACACCATCTATTCGCTGGGCTTCATCTATGAAAACAATTTTATGTTCCCCTAAAATTGTTCGAATTTCTTCTGTGTTTGGACTTAAAAGCGATTGCCTGATGGAAGGGTCGTCTGCATCAAGAAACAAGTATTCCTGTCCTTTGAGTATTTTTTTTATTAATGTGGTTTTTCCAACTTGTCGCGCTCCCACAACGACTATGGCTTTTCCGCTTCCAATATTATCTTTTATACTGTTTTCAACTGTTCTTTGATACATCTCTTTTTTGTGCAAATATAAATTAGATTATCGTAATGACCAAAAGTTATAACCAAAAGTCATTACGATAACCGTTTTTGCCTGAATTGAACTTGTAAAAACAATCATTTTGGCTCCTTCCTTTTTTACGATTACATTACATCAAAGGTTGACAACAGGTTCGAGATGGGTTCGTTGGCCATATCCACCTTGTTGAGCATCAGGGTAAAATGTTTTTCCATTTCGGGAAGCAGGTCTAAGGTTATCTGCATGGGAGGTGCCGGCAGCCCCACAAACGAACCCAGCACCAGAAGCCCGAAGATGTTTTCCATCTCTCCCAGCTCAAACTCAATGGCCTCCACAGCAGTGTTTCGTGTAGCTTTGTCGTAAAGTGCCCAGTTGTGCTTTATGGCATCCAGTAACTTTTTTAATGGTTGTTTTTTATTCATTTTTATTGATGCTGAATTGTTAAACAGGCTTCCTCACTCCGCGTTTATCCTAAACACCTTCATTTCAAACTTTACCTTTTTATCCGAAGGGAAATAGTAATAGGCCGCGTAAAGCGAAAACAGGGTTATAAGAATATGGGTGTTTTCGGGCAGGTTCATCATAATTGAAAAAACAAGAAAATAGGGCGCTGTTAAAGAGATGTTTAAAATTTTCTTCTCAAAATTCATAAACCGCTCGTTTGAAATCTGTTTTTTATTTTTCAACCCGTAAATAAAATAGCTGCGGTAAAACACCGGAAACGCAATACCGAAAGCACCGGCAAAGGATGCCAAAACTACAGAAACCGTTTTTTCAGAAACGTTTAAAGTAAAGCCTGTTAAGGAATAGTAATTCAGCAAATAAGCAATTCCTGCCAAAACAATTGCTATTAAAAGCCGGGTGGAATATACTTTTCTTAAGGAAGCCGAAACAGTTTGTTCATTCATAGCGGAGCACAGTTTTATCGTTAAAAGTAGCAATTACGAACGCTTCAACTCTTCATCCATTTTTACGGGCGAATAAGGAGTTTTAAAAAACTTAACAGCACCTTCGAGGGTTACCCATGTCATCGAAATAAAGATTATGGCATTGAGAACCTGCAACAGGATATTATGTTTGGCACCAAAGTTAAACTGGTTTTCAATAATGGCCCACTGCGATACCGAAATCATAAACAGAGCAGGAATCAAGCTTACCAGCCATCCCCATTTGGAACGGCCCTTAAGATAAATGGTTACCACAATCAATGCCAACGCCGCAAGGGTTTGGTTAACGGCGCCAAACAAAGGCCACAATGCCAAAGCACCTTTACCATCGGCACCCGATGAAAAAATAAGTGCCAAAGCTGCCAAAATAACAAATCCCGTTGCAACATATTTATTTTTAAAGGTTCTTGGAAATGTTTCGCTAACAAGATATCGCTGCACACGCGTTGCCGTGTCCAATGTTGTTCCGGCAAAAGTGGCCACAAACACGCCCATAATGGCCATGGCAATTTGTTTTGGAATGCCTATCGACTGAATCATATTGCCTGCACCTTCCACAAAAGCGCCCACTTTGGAGTTTAATCCTCCGGCGGCAGCCCACGAAGCATAATGATGTGTCCAGGCGGTTACTCCCGTGAGTATTTCGCCATTTTTGGCAAGATATCCCATGCCTATTCCTGCCGTAGTGGCAATAATAACCAATGTAGCCAGCGAACCTTCCAATAGCATGGAGCCATATCCCACAAACAGCGAATCGGTTTCTTTACGAACCTGTTTTGAAGAAGTCCCCGAAGCGACCAAAGCATGAAACCCCGAAATGGCACCACAGGCTATAGTGATAAACAAAAACGGCCACAGCGGCGGAGTTCCTTCGGGATGAGGCCTTACTGCCGGGGCAACAAGGTGCAGATCGCCGCTAAATCCGGCAAATAGTACACCGAGCACCAATAAAATTAAGGCAACAACAAGTTGATGTGAGTTAATGTAATCGCGCGGCTGTAAAAGCGTTGTTACCGGCAACACTGAAGCTATAAAAGCATAAACAAGTAAAATAAGGGTCCAAACGGCAACGGGTGACAACCCCAGTACCGAAGGCATGGCCAACGGCATGTAGGCTCCCCAAACCACCGTAAGATACATCACAACTACAGCAATTATAGACCATAAAGCCAAATTAGCACCCTTTTTATAAACAATGTAACCGAGATAAACTGCAATGGGAATTTGCAACCAAACCGGAATAACCGACTCGGGATACATTTTAAACAAAATGGCAATTACCAGTCCGAAAATGGCCACAACAATCCACAACTCCATAAAAATGATGAAAAATAAAAAGTATTTTGTTCGGGTGTTGATGTATTTTCCGGTAAACTCCGACAGGGATTTTCCCTGGTTTCGCATGGATATTATCAGCGATCCGAAATCGTGGGCAGCACCCATAACGATGGAACCAACAAAAACCCATATCAGTGCCGGAAGCCATCCCCAAATTACCGCTATAGCAGGGCCTACAATGGGGCCTGTTCCGGCAATAGAAGCAAAATGATGCCCGAAGATTACCTCCTTTTTGGTGGGCACAAAGTCAACACCGTCTTCCAGTTCAATTGATGGAACAGGATTATCATCGCTCAACTTAAATATCTTATTTCCAATAAATTTACCATAAACCCGGTACATTATCAGATAGCCTCCAAAAACCAGCAGCATGATTAATATTGATTCCATATCTTTTATTGTTAAAAATTAACTTACCTACAATTCAAAAGCAGCCTCTTTTAAAAAAACCGGTTTCCCTTATGTTCGGCAACTTTTACGAAAGTTATAAATAAATAGAAAAGGACAACAAATATATGACTAATATTTAATTAATTTTGTTTGTAAAATAATACGAGATGATTAAAAACAGTTTGCTTTCTTTTTTACTACTGGTTTCCTTTTACACGTTTGGCCAAATTAATGCCATAACCGAATCGGGTGACGAAGTAATTTTATATGATGATGGGTCGTGGGTTTATGTTGCCGACAGCAGTACCCACCTTGCCGAGGCAATCAAAATGAACGAAAAAGTTTTTAAAACTCCCAAAAGTTCAACTTTTTTGGTTAAAAGTAAAAAAACGGATGTTGGCGTAAGAATTAACCCTAAGAATTGGAAATTTACAAAAGGAAAAGCCGGACAACCCGCTGAGTTTGTGTTTCAAAACAAAACGGAAGATATGTACGGTATGATTATCACCGAGAAAATATCTATTGATATTAAAACATTAAAGCAAATAGCTTTAAATAATGCAAAATCTGCCGCTCCCGATGTAAAATTAACAAATCAGGAGTACAGGATGGTAAATGGAACCAAGGTATTAATGATGGAGATGAAAGGAACCATTCAAGGGGTTAAATTTGTTTACTATGGTTATTACTATTCTGATGATTCCGGTTCGGTACAATTTCTTACTTACACATCGCAAAACCTGTTTGAAGAGTATAAAAAAGAAATGGAGAAGTTGCTAAACGGATTTGTGGTATTAAAAAAATAAATCCAACGACTGCGCAGATTAGATCTTACTTTGACTTCCTGCCCGTCCGGATTGCCTGTCCTCCAAAGGCGGGCAAACCCTCCAAAGGCGGGTAAACGGCAGGCAGGCGCTTAGTGTGACAATTGGGTGTTATGAGCGAAACCGTCATGTTGAGCGGAGTTGTCATGTTGAGCGGAGGCGAAACATGACAGAAGTCGAAACATAGCCGGGCAGGGAAATCCGAACGAGTTAGGTGGTTGAGGGTACTCCAAAAACTCCTTATCAATGTTTTTGATACTATTTTATTTAAATGCTCGTTATGAAGTAAATTACCAATTTTAATTTTTTCTTATGGCCTACAACGCTGTTCGCTATCCAAAAGCCGAAGAGGTTTTAAATGTTATAACTCACGGGTTGGGCTTTCTGTTAAGCATTGCAGCACTTGTATTGCTGGTGGTTTTTGCATCGCTAAAAGGTAATGTGTGGCATATTGTGGGCGCTGCTGTTTATGGCGTCAGTTTGGTTGTGCTTTATTTGGCTTCCACCTTATACCATGTCTCAAAAAAGCAGTCGGTCAGAAATAAACTCAACATTTTTGATCACGCTTCAATTTATGTACTTATTGCCGGTACTTATACACCCTTTTTACTGGTAACGCTGCATGGCGTGTGGGGATGGACGCTTTTGGGTGTAATTTGGGGGCTTGCCGTTGGAGGTATTTTGTTTAAGATTTTCTTTATTGGAAAATACGACCTTGTTTCCGCTTTACTTTATGTACTTATGGGATGGCTTATTATTGTTGCCATTAAACCTTTAAACCAAAACCTTGCAACAGGTGGATTGTGGTGGCTTTTGGGAGGAGGCATCTCCTATTCGGTGGGAGCTGTGTTTTATATGATTAAAAAGATTCCGTACAACCATGCCATTTTTCATATTTGGGTTTTATTGGGAAGCCTGGCACATTTTATTGCAGTATTTTTTTATGTGATTCCGTAGTTAAACTACTATTACATTAAATACCACATTAAGGTTTTTTCAGGGTAAACGAAAAAGTGGTGCCTTCGCCAATGTTGCTACGGGCAGTAATGGTTTGCCGGTGTGCTTCAATTATGTGCTTAACAATGGCCAATCCCAACCCGGAACCTCCCTGATCGCGTGAGCGCCCTTTGTCGGTACGGAAAAAGCGCTCAAAAATTCGCGGTAAAAACTCCTGCGGAATGCCCACACCGTTATCGGTAACTTCGGTTAATATTTTTTCGTCCATGTCGTATAGCTTTATCTTAACCGAATTGTTGCTTTTGTTGCCATATTTTATGGCATTGTCAACTAAATTTATCAGCACTTCCCTGATGGCCTCCTTATCGGCTTTAACAAAAAACGGTGCCGGCAATACGGGTTTAATGGTTACTGTTGTATTTGCTTTTTGGGCTTTCATCTCTAAAAAATCGGTTACCTCTTCAACAAGTTGATAGAGGTTAAAAGTTTCTGTTTTCAGTTTAACTTCCCCCGATTCCAGTTTTGAGATGCTTTCCAAATCGTTTACAATATTTATTAATCGTTCGATACTTTTTTCAGTTTTTGATAAAAACCGGCGATTGATTTTATCGTCTTCAAGCCCACCGTCAAGCAGCGTTGAAACGTAGCCCTGAATATTAAAAATGGGAGTTTTTAGTTCGTGCGATACATTTCCCAGAAACTCTCGCCGATAGGCGGCCATCCGTTTAAGTTTTTTAATTTCCTTTTTTTTGTCTTCACTCCACCGGTAAACAACCTCCTGTATGGTATCCAGTGGGTTTTCGTTGGTTTTCTTTTTTTTCTCTTCGTTACCCGGAAACCGTCCGATAACTTTATAAATTAACCTGATTCGGTTATAAATAATGTGATTAAACGAATATCGAATAATAATATAGTTGAGCAAAAACACAATGGGTGCGCTGATTAACAAAGGAATAAGTTTAAAACCGAACCAAACAAACGAAATAATAATGTACGCGATAATAAATATTAACGAAACCAATATTGCATCAATAAGCGCAACATTTCCGGGGGTTAACTTAGGCTGCTTCATGATCCGGTTTGTTCCACAAATTTATAACCAACGCCCTTAATGGTACTAATAATGTCGGCATTAATTTTTTCCCGTATTTTACGAATGTGAACATCAATGGTACGGTCGCCTACCACCACATCTTTACCCCAAACTTTCGATAAAATTTCATCGCGGTTAAATACTTTGTCGGGGTGCGAAGCCAAAGTGAGCAATAATTCAAACTCTTTGCGTGGTAAAATAATTTCCTTTGATTGATGCACCACTACATATTTTACCGGATCGATAATCAGGTTTCCCCGCTGAACGATTTTGTTCCTCTTTTCCGGTTTATTAGCCCTGCGCAACAATGCATTGATGCGGTGAACCAAAATTTTTGGCTTTATGGGTTTTGATATGTAATCGTCGGCACCGGCTTCAAAACCGGCTTCCTGCGAGTAGTCTTCTGACCGGGCGGTTAAAAAAACTATCATAATATCCTCGGTATCAGCAAGTGTTTTAATCTTTGAAACAGCTGCCATCCCATCCATAACAGGCATCATAATGTCCATAAGTATTAAATCGGGTTTGTTTTTTTCAACCGATGTAACCGCTTCAAGGCCATTGTTTGCAGTGCTGATTTGGTAACCTTCACGGGATAGGTTATAACTTACAAACTCAATAATATCGGGTTCGTCATCAACAATTAATATATGAAACTTGCTCTTATCCATGCATGATAATTTGAAACGAAAGTAAATAAATTAGGCTAATAAGATAACGGCAGGTGTTATTTTATCGTTAAATATCATATTTTGCATCCGGTTATGGGATAAAAAATTCCATTACTTTTAATGCCTAAAATAATTTACATGAAAAATAACTTTTTACTTTTAGCGGTTGCATTACTTTTTTTTCAGGGAAGTGTTTTCGCCCAGGCGTTTACGGGAGGTGTTACTGCCGGCCTGGCAGCCAGTCAGGTAGCCGGCGATGGGTACTGGGGCTTTAACAAAGCCGGAATTTTTGCCGGAGGATGGGTAAATTTTAATTATAACGAGCACTCATCGCTGCAAATGGAATTAACTTACTTTCAAAAAGGGTCGAGGCACAACCCCGACTATGAAAAAAATCCGGCCGATTTTCCATATATATTTCGGGCTGATTATGTTGAACTCCCTGTGTTATACCAGTTTAAAACAGGAAGGTTTATTATTGAAACCGGCCCGTCAATGGGTGTTTTGATGTATTACTACGAAGCAAGCGACCAGCTTATTATCAGCGATAAAGAAAATGCCAACCGCCCAACAAGACTCACCTTTCAGGTAAATTTGGGCATGAAAATGGTTGTTTCTGAAAGACTAAGTGTTGGATTAAGAACCAACAACTCACTTTTAAATATCAGACAAAAAAACGTTACCGGCGATGCAAAACGACTTTTTTGGTTCGGTCAGTTTCATGATGCACTGGTAATTGCAGCTTTTTACAGGCTGTAAAGCAGAGAGCCTGTAACTATTTTAAACTCCATTTGGCACCCTCTTTCGTGTCTTTAATTACGATGCCCAGTTTAGTAAGATCATCACGTATTTTATCGGCTGTAGCCCAGTCTTTATTTTGCTTTGCGTTTTGACGAATGGATAAAATGGTCTCCATCAAATAATCAATTACCTGGTTATTATCGCCCGATGCCTTCTCATCGCGCATGCCCAATAAGTCAAAAAGAAAAGTGTGGATAAACGATTTCAGAAAATCAATATCTTTTTCCGAAAGCTTTTCTTTTCCATCGTTTACCTGATTAATGATTTTTGCCACTTCAAACAGGTGAGCAATAACCATTGGAGTATTCAGGTCATCGTCCATGGCTTCGTAACACTTTGTTTCGTAGTTACGCACATCAACACTGCTTTCGGCAGAGGGGTGTAATTCCGGCAACAGATGCCAGGCATCCAAAAGACGGTTTAATCCTTTTTCGGCAGCTTCCAGCGCATCGTTACTAAAATCGAGTGTGCTGCGATAGTGCGCCTGTAAAATAAAAAACCTGATTACCATTGGGCCATATGCCCTGTTTAACGACTTGTGGTTTCCACTAAAAAACTCATCTAAGGTGATGAAATTATTGAGCGATTTTCCCATTTTTTGGCCGTTTACGGTAATCATATTGTTGTGCATCCAATATTTTACGGGGTCGTGGCCGTTGGCGGCATTGGCCTGGGCTATTTCCGATTCGTGATGCGGGAAAAGCAAATCCATCCCTCCTCCGTGTATGTCGAATGTTTCGCCCAAATATTTTTTACCCATGGCCGAGCACTCCAGATGCCAGCCCGGATAGCCTTCGCTCCATGGCGATGGCCAGTGCATAATGTGCGTGGGGTCAGCCTTTTTCCAAAGGGCAAAATCAAAGCTGTTTTTCTTTTCTTCCTGGCCGGCCAACTCGCGGGTATTTTCAATAAGCTCCTCAATTTTACGCCCCGAAAGTTTTCCGTAATGATAATCTTTGTTGTATTTCTCCACATCAAAATATACCGAGCCTTCCGCTTCGTAAGCATACCCGTTTTGAAGAATTTGTTTAACCATCTCCATCTGTTCGATAATATGGCCCGAAGCCGTTGGCTCTATACTGGGATGAAGCGTGTTTAGCTGATCCATGTTGGCATGATAGCGGTCGGAATAGTATTTTACAATTTCCATGGGTTCAACCTCTTCGAGCCGTGCTTTTTTCTGTATCTTATCTTCGCCCGAATCGGCATCGTTAACAAGATGGCCCACATCGGTAATGTTGCGTACATATCGAACTTTAAAACCAATGTGCTTTAAATACCGGAACAAAATATCAAAAGTAATGGCAGGACGGGCGTGCCCTAAGTGGGCATCACCATAAACAGTAGGCCCGCAAACATACATTCCTACGTGAGGTGGTTTAATGGGTTGAAAAACCTCTTTTTTCCGTGTGAGGGTATTATAAATTTGAAGTTTGTGTTCCATAACAATTTATTTTGGTTGCAAAATTAGTAAAGGTATCGGATTATATGGTCTTTTAATTTGAAATACTAACCGGTATGTTGTTTAAAAAAAATGTGTGGCTTAAAAACTGTCTCTGAAGTCTTTCTTTTTGTTATACTTTAAATCCTGTAAAATGGAGGCTTTAACATTGATTGAAAAGTTCCAGCTTTTACGCGGGCCAAAGGGGATAACACTAAAGCGCATTTCCCAGCAGTGCAAATCGCGATAGATGTTGAATGAGGTAAGGCCAATTTTGTTGCTGGTAAAATCCCATCCCGAACGGAAAGTAACTTTCCACTTTGGCGTAATGTTTACCTGTCCGGAAAAGTTAAGCGTTTGAACAACTTTGTTGGTAGGAATTTTTGCGTAATTTAACCAGGCTAACTGCGTGGTATAGTTAAAGTTATAACTAAGGTTGATTGACCAGGGGATATTCCAGTCGATATATTCACTTTCAGAATTTAACGTACCAAGGTCTTCTTTACTGTATTTTTCGGATGCTTTGTCGCTTTTATCCGTATCTTTTGTTTTCTTTTTAAAGTCTTTATCGCTTAACTTAAGGCTGAGGCTCAGTGCCCAGGAGGTGTTGGTCCGGCGGAAAAGCCTCCTGTTTTTTGTCCACTCAAAAGTATTTAACCTGTGGCCTGCCGAATCAACCACATAGGGGTCCCATGATGAACTGTATTTTAAATCGATGTTTTTCCAAAGCGATGTTCTTCCGTTCATGTTTAAATACGACATGTTTAACGAATCCCTCGCCAAATCGTAACTTCCTGAAATGTTAAAGCTTTTTATCAGGGTTATCTTTTTCATCCCGGTAATGGTATCCTTTCGGTTTCTAACTTTAATTTCCAGGTTATTACCAAAATTGAATCCAATTCTACCCGATTTTTGCCCCGGCGGGCTTCCATACAAAAAGCCATCATATTTTGAATACGAAACTTCCTCTCCATCGCCATTGATATAAGTATCGTAATAACCCCAGTTTGAACTTCCGAAATCAGGTACATAGCTAAACGAAACCGAAGGGGTAAAAACATGGCGAACGGCACGCAACGGCCCCTTTTTAAAGCGCAACATTCCGTACGCCTTTGTTGACAGGCTGCTGCTGACGGAAAAATCGAAGGTGTTGTTAAAGCCTGCAATGGTGTCCTTTTTTATATAACCTACCGTAGTATCGTTGTTCGAAATCAGGGTGTCGTTTATCCAATGTTGCTGAACCTGTTGAGCATACATCCGGTCGGTAATATTCATATTGGTACTCAGCGTAAAATATTTAAAAAGTTTAATGGGCAGATTAACCGGTATTTTATGAACCATCCCGTTATTCATGCTGTTTTTATAAGGTTGCTCGGTAAACACCAGTGAATCCAATGTGTTGATAACGTTTTTTGTGTTCATGGAATAGGTAACGCCGAGGTCTTCGTAAAATCGTTTTTTTCCCACCGGTTTTTTTCGGCGGAAGGGATAAAAGCGGTTAACATTAAACGTTAACTCGGGAAGCGTAATTTGTACCACATGCGTTTTAGTGTTTTGCCGGTGGCTGGCGTTGGCCGTTAAATGATAATTGCTGCCCCAACTGGTTTGATACGAAACACTCGATTGAAATTCGTTTTTTAAATAGTCGTTTACATTTTCAACATTGTATTTTATAAAATTAGAAGTAACAATGTTTACATTGGCATTGAACCTGCTTTTAGGCCGTGCTTTTGGGTCTTGTGTGTGTGTCCACCTGATTCGGAAGTCTTTACTTTTTTGATAATCGGGCGAATATTTATCGCTGATTATGTTTACCGCGTATTGAACAGCAAACGAGCCACTGTATTTATACCGTTTTTTATATCGAAAAGTTGGTTTTAGTGCCCAACTACCCCGCGAGTAAATGTCGCCAACCATTTTTAAATCCATGTAATCGTTAATCGACCAGTAATACCCGCCTCCCATAAGGTAGAACCCCAGTACAGCCGATTCGCCGTAAGTAGGAATTACAATGCCCGACTTTTGTTTATTGTTGTTTGGAAACATGCCAAAGGGAAGCACCAACGGGGTGGGAACCCCTTCTATTTCCATGTAAACCGGGCCGGTAACAATTTTATTTCCGGGAATTACACGCGCTTTTTTAAACTTAAACTGAAAATGAGGATGGCGCTCAACGTTACAGGTGGTGTATGACCCGTTTAAAATATTAATGGAATTATCAGGAAGTTTTTTCACCCGGCTACCGGCTAAAAAACCTTGCTGGTCTTCGGTAAAAACACTGTAAATGTATCCTTTACCGGTTGTAAAATTATATTTAATGGTGTCGGCTTTAAAGGTTTGATCGCCCTGAGTAAACACAGGTCGCCCCTGTTGTTTTCCGGTGGAATCGACCACACCGTAGGCGGTAACAATGTTTTTGTTAAAGTCAACATCTATTATGGCGGCTTTAAGGTCGATATCTTCATACTTTATTTCGGCATCGCCATACAGATGAACCTTTTTACTGATAATATCCTGAACAATTGAGTCGGAAGCCGTTCGGTCAACTTTGGCATCAATTGAAGTTAAAGGCTTTGGCTTAGGCAGCGTATCTACTGTTACCGAATCGGAAACAAGGGTATCGGGCAAAAGGGTATCGTTTACCAATAACGAATCGACAGCAGCAACAAGTGTGTCGGTAACGGCCTGTGGCCACACACAAAATGTTTTTGCAGAAACATCGTTTACATTAGAGGTTATTAAAAGAAATAACCAAAACCATGTTGATAATTTAAACAAAGATGGTTTTTTCGTCAATGGGTTTGATTTACTTTTGTTTTTCGGCTCCCGATAATTATCGGGATTGATTGTGCAAATATAATTTCTATATTGATACCATTAATTTGAAACGAAAGCAATATATTGTTATTATCCTGTTATTGGTTTTTTCCCGATGTTTTCTGTCTGCGCAAACAGCAAACAACAAAGGAAAAAAAATCGGTACGGTGGTTATTGATGCGGGTCATGGCGGCAAAGACCCCGGTGCGTCGGGCAGCCATTCGCGTGAAAAAGATATTACACTTGCCGTGGCGTTAAAAACAGGCCGTTATATAAAAGCCAACCTGCCCGGTGTGAGGGTTATTTACACACGTACCAAAGATCGTTTTGTTCCGCTTATAAAACGGGGTGCCATTGCCAACAAAAACAAGGCCGATTTATTTATTTCAATACATTGTAACTCAAACAATTCGCACAAGCCCTATGGTGCCGAAACTTATGTGTTGGGAAGCGACGACAGCCGCAGCAACAGGAATATGAAAGTGGCCATGCTGGAAAATGCCGCTATTTTATTGGAAGAAAATGCCAAAAGCAACTACGATGGTTTCGACCCCAACTCACCCGAATCGTATATTATTTTTTCGTTAAAGCAAAACGATTATAAACAGGAAGAGAGCTTGGTGCTGGCACAAAAAATCCAAAATCAGTTTAAAAAACGCGCCGGAAGAAAAGACCGCGGGGTACATCAGGCAGGTTTTTTGGTGTTGGCCGGAACATACATGCCTTCGGTTTTGGTTGAGTTGGGTTACCTGAGTAATTATACCGAAGAAAAATATTTGCTTTCCGAAAAGGGGCAGTCCTATATGGCATCGGCTATTTATCGTGCCGTAAAATCATATATACACGATTATGAACTTGAAAATAACACGCCCGCTGTTACTTCAACAAAAAACCAGGTTGTTAAAAAACCTGTCGAAACTCATCAAACAGTTTCAAGCGGCGTTGAATACCGTGTTCAGTTTGCCACTTCCACAAAAAAAACAGCAGTAACCGACAAACGTTTTAAAAACATAAAAGATGTTTCGGTTTATTATCACAATGGGTTGTATAAATATACTTCGGGGCATTTTAAAACCCTGAGTGCGGCAACCAAACAGCAGCACAAACTCAAAAACATGGGCTATTCAACAGCATGGGTAGTAAAAATGAAAGGCGATAAGCGATTTTCAGAGGCTTCAAAAACTCCTTCAAAATCGGAGATAAAAAAACAAAGCGGTATTAAAAACACCTTGGAATACAGGGTTCAGTTTTACACTTCGCCACACAAAACAGCTATTAGTAATGCTCGTTTTAAAGGAGTTACGGATGTTGAAGTATATTATCAAAACGGAATATACAAATATACCTCAGGTCATTTTAACTCTGTTGCAGAAGCGGTTGCGCACCAAAAGCACCTGCGGCAGAGGGGATTTGCCGATGCCTTTGTTATTAAATGGAAAAACGGAAAACGAATACCGTAAAAATTAAGGATTAATAACTTTTACAAAACCCGCCTTGTGTAACAATTTACTTAATTTTACGTTTTATAAAAAAACTGATTTAACGTGAGACGATCGAAGCCATTTATTATTGGATTTACTTTTATCCTTGCCATTGTAATTTTTGTTTGGGGTTTTAATTACCTTAAAGGCAGAGACCTTTTTAAGAAACAGGAGTTTTTATATGCGCGCTATCATACGGTTAATGGTTTGGTGGCGGCAAAACCGGTTTATGTTAACGGGCTGCAGGTTGGCCAGGTTAGCCGTCTTTATTTTGCCCCTGACCTGTCGGGAGACATTATTGTTGAACTGGTTATTCAAAACAAATTTCCCATTCCAAAAAACAGCATTGCCCATATTTTCAGTGCCGACCTGATGGGTTCCAAATCAATCACCCTGATATTGGGCGACTCAAAAGTGCCGGTAAAAAGTGGCGACACGCTGCTTACTAGTGTTGAAGGCTCGTTAATGGAGTCGGTTAACAAACAGGTTGCGCCTTTAAAAGCCAAAGCCGAAGTGTTGATGGGTTCGGTTGACACCTTAATTGCAGCATTTAATACTGTTATGAACGATGAGACGGTTAAAAGCCTGTCATCAAGTATAAAAGACATTCAATCTACCTTTAAAAACCTTTCCTCCACCACTTCGCGGCTTGACGACCTGGCCACTTCCGAAGGAAACAGGCTTAGCAATATCCTTACCAATACCGATTCGCTTATTGCAACCCTGAACAGCAACAGAGAGGGATTAAGCAGAATTATCGGGAATTTTGAATCCATCAGTGACTCGCTTTCAAAAGCCAATATTGCTGCCATTATATATAAGGCCGACTCTTCCATTAACAGCCTGAACCAAATTCTTGCAAAAATTAACAAAGGACAGGGTACAGCCGGCAAGCTGATGAACAACGACTCGCTGTATCGTGAGCTGAACAAGTCGGCCGAAGAGCTAAACAAGCTTTTAAAAGATGTTAGAGAAAACCCCAAACGGTACGTTAAGTTTTCGTTGTTTTAACCTGCCGGTAATAATAAAATTATCAGGTGCTAATACTTCCGATTCACCATAAGGGTGGTTGGTGCTAAAAAGTTACCGCCAAGTGAGGAAAACAAAATCGAAAATGAGAAAGCGAACAGCAAATCTGTTTATTACGCTGTACAATAGAAATAAC
>JALVAQ010000356.1 GCA_027011095.1 Bacteroidales bacterium | reverse complement strand
ACACAAATGTCAACCACAAATTTACCTCCCAATCATTTGCGCTCGGTTTCGGCAAGCATCTATCTAATTGAAAAAACCATTGATGAGTTGGAAAAAATGTTAACCCAATCGAAGCCACATTTCTCGTACGAAACAGTAAACGATATCGATGATTCGGAAAAGGAAAAGCTATTGCAATCCATTAAGCAAACAAGAGCGTTTATAGCTGAACTGATGCGTAAATACAGCTTAAACAGAGAGGTAACTTACATGAGCCGTATCTTAAACGCACGTAAATCGAGGATGTGGGAAATATTGGGCGACACTACCTCAAATCGAATGAAAGGGTATGGCCATCTCTTGGATGAAACAGCAGCAGAACTTGACCGGGACATTAATAAACTTACCGGCCTGATTGGTTTGCTTTAAGCACTACTTAACTACAACCTTGCCTCCAACACTTCTTCCGGCCTTATCAATAAACTGATAGTAGTACACGCCGGCTCCGTATCCTGATAAGTCGAAGGTAGTTTTGTAGTTTTCCGTCTTTCGATTGATGATGTTTTTGCCCATGGTGTTAAAAATCAGCAGCCTTCCCGTTCTGTCGTTTAATGATTCAAAAGTTACCATACCGGCAGTCGGGTTGGGGTAAACTTTTAAAGAGTTTTTGATTTTGTTTTCGTCCGTATTGCCTATGATGTCAACACAACCATTTCGCTGAGGTATGCTCAAAGCATTTACATCAAAACC
This sequence comes from Bacteroidales bacterium, assembly GCA_027011095.1. Taxonomy (GTDB): domain Bacteria; phylum Bacteroidota; class Bacteroidia; order Bacteroidales; family F082; genus B16-G9. The sequence goes on along the minus strand of JALVAQ010000356.1, from coordinate 6,309 downwards.
AATATTGCCATTGCTACCTACATCCGCTATCGTTACATTAAACGACGTAACAACAAGAGTATCAGAATATACGGATACCGGTGACGAATACCAAACACACGCATCGCCGGTGCCTGCTGAATCAACCTGAATGATTCCTATCTCTGGGGGATCAGGATATAATCTTTTAACACCCATTAAAGGGCCGCTTCCGGTAATAAACAGTTCATTGCTATTTGTTTCGTACACATCAACAGGTATAAGTATTAATTCATAAAAAAAAGTGGGATTTCCCGAAGAGTCTGTTTTAATCAATCCCCCTTCAAAAGAATTAAAAGTAACAAATGCAAATCCACCATTGTTTAACATACATAGGTTCATTTTTAAACCTGATGCCCATACAGAAGGCGGTTGGCTTGGTATATTGTAGGTCTTTTCCCAGACAACAGCGCCAACTGTATCTGTTTTAATCAGCGCTGCATGCTCATTAACAAACGAATAAATTACAAAACCACTATCAGTTTCAATCATATCCTGAAAATCAACTCTTTCATACACACCATCCAAACTATACTTTTTTGCCCAAAGCATACTGCCTGTCATTGTTATTTTTAACAAAAACGACTTACTGCTAAAGCCAATATTTCCGGCTATAATTAAATTGCCATCGCTGGTTTGAATAAGCCTGCATCCATTAATTTTATCGTCGGAAATGGCGTATTCTTTTGACCATTCTATTATTCCCTCAGGTGATAATTTCGCTACAAATAGTTTTTCAATATATTCCTGATTCTCATAGCAATTTACATTTCCTGTCACCACATATCCCGAGTCGGAAGTTTGATATACAGCGTTTAGTTCCAAATTATGTTCTGCTACTATGGTAGTTATCCATATTGTATCACCTTCTGGGGTCATTTTTGCACACACCCCTTCCTCTTTTTCGCTTTGACGATTATGAAAATGCCCGCTTATTAGATAAGACGAATCCTGTGTGGTAATTATATTGTTAAATGCGAAGTTTGACAACTCAGGAGAAGAGGGGCTATTTCGAAAAGCTTTGGCCCAAACAAAATCTCCGTTTGCATTAACTTTTGCCAACAACCCTTTGTAAAAATTATAATTATCTATGCTTCCAACAATTAAGTGTCCCTCGTCAAAAGAGGGTGAAGAAGCATTTTCGTAAAGATAAGAACTTGTATCAACCAATACCTTTGAAAAAGTATTTTGCTGACTGTAAGCGTTACTAACGTAGATAACAACGGTGAGGAGTAAAATTATTTTTTTCATGGGTTTATGGTTTTTAAAAAGGTAAAAAAAATTCATTTTAACATAGAAGTTATCTTATCACCACCTTACCTCCAACACTTCGCCCAGCCTCATCAATAAACTGATAGTAGTACACGCCGGCTCCGTATCCTGACAGGTCGAGGGTGGTTTTGTAGTTTTCCGTCTTTCGATTGATAATGTTTTTGCCGAGGGTGTTAAAAATCAGCAGCCTTCCGGTTTTATCATTTAACGATTCGAAAGTTACCATTCCGGTAGCCGGGTTAGGATAAACTTTTAATGGTTTTTTGATTTTGTTTTCAGCCACACCACCTATCCTGCCAACACATCCGCTTCGCTGGAGCAGGTTTAGCGAAGTGACGTCAAAAAAAGTATGTTTATTATCTCCTGCATCTTCAACGGTTAATGTTATCGGCTCAACATTAATTGTATCATAACCAATATGGACAACTACTTCACCATAAACACACTCAGAAAAAGGTTCACCTATGCCCAATGAGTCGGTTTGAATAAACCCTATTTCAGGATTACGATCTTTTCTATAGCTTTTACCTCCGAATATTGGCCCGTTTCCTATAATTAACAGTTCTTTATTATTGGTTTCATGCACATTAACAGAGGCTATTTCCAATCTACTGCTAAAAATCGGGTTGCCTGCCGTGTCCGTTTTAATCAGATAATTATGCGATACGTAATCATCAGGAAAGCCCGATGTAAAAACGTAATCACCACTTCTTAAAACACTTAGTTTTGGTCGTGTATCCCAATAAAATGCTTTTCTATTATTATGATGCCGCCCATAACCATCGCCGTATGTTTTTTCCCAAAGTATTGAACCCGTAGAATTTACCCTGATCAAGGCAGGGTTTGTCGCTTTTGAAGCAAATAATAAAACGCCATTATCTAACAGTATAAAATCATTGAACATAAGAAAATTTTCTCCTGATTCGTTATTGAATTTGTAATTATTTGCCCAAATGATATTTCCGTTGTTTGACAGTTTGATTAAAAAACAATTATTATGATCCCAATAATTATCATTCGAATTACCCAATATCATAAATCCACTGTCACTATTCTTTATTACCCTGTTGCCTTTAATTGCGGTATTGGTATTGGAATAGATTTTCGACCACTCAATAATTCCATTGGGTGAAAGTTTTGCGACAAAAAGCTTTTCTTGAAAGTTATCCCAACTGGTGATTGTACCAACAACAATATATCCCAAATCATAGGTCTGGCTAATTGAATTAAGCTCCAAATTATGCTCTGTTACAAGGGTGGTCGTCCAAATTGTATCCCCTTGGATATCTATTTTAATACAAACGCCCTCATTATTGGTGCTGTTATTGTTATAAAATGAGCCGCACATTATGTAACAAGAGTCTTTTGTGTAGTCGATACTATTAAACGAAAATGAGCGCATTAGAGGATCATGAAGTGTATCGCCAATGGTTTTAGACCATAATAAATCTCCGTTAGTGTCAACCTTAATGATTAGCCCTCTATTGGTTTCAGTGTTAATGTGCTCATACTTATTATATTCACCAACAATCAGATACCCTTCGTCAAATGCAGGAATTGATGTTGTTTCAGTAATGTTAAAAAGCGTATCAAACAGCACCTTTGAAAAGGTGTTTTGCTGACTGTAAACGTTGCCAAAGCAGACAGCAACGATGAGGAGTAGAATAATTTTTTTCATGGGTTTATGGTTTTAAAAAGTGAAAAATTCATTTTAGCATAGAAGTTATTTTATCACCACCCTGCCTCCAACACTTCTTCCGGCCTTATCAATAAATTGATAGTAATACACGCCTGTTCCGAACCCTGACAGGTTAAGGGTGGTTTTGTAATTTTCCATTTTTCGGTTAATGATGTTTTTGCCGAGGGTGTTAAAAATCAGCAGCCTTCCTGTTTTATCGTTTATCGATTCAAAAGTTACCATGCCGGCAGCAGGGTTGGGGTAAACTTTTAGGGAGTTTTTGATTTTGTTTTCATCCGTACTGCTTATGATATCAACACACCCGTTTCGCTGAGGTATGCTCACAGCATATACATCAAAACCAATATTACCATTGCTTCCTACATCAGCTGCCGTTACATTAAACGGTGTAACAATAATGGTATCGGAAAATACGGATACCGGTGACTGATCCCAAACGCACTCATCACCGGTACCTGCCGAATCAACCTGAATCATTCCTATCTCCGGGGGGTCGGGATATAATCTTTTAGCACCAATTAAAGGGCCGCTTCCGGTAATAAACAGTTCCTTGCTATTTGTTTCGTGCACGTCAATAGGTATAAGTATTAAATCATCAAAAAAAGTGGGATTTCCCGAAGAGTCTGTTTTAATAAATCCCCCATCAAAAGAATTAAAAGTAACAAATGCAAATCCACCATTGTTTAACATGCATAGGTTCATTTTTAAACCTGATGCCCACACGAAAGGTGGCAGGCTTGGTATATTGTAAGTCTTTTCCCAAACAACAGTGCCGGTTGTATCTGTTTTAATCAGGGCTGCATAACCATCAACAAATGAATAGATTACAAAACCGCTATCAGATTCAATGATGTCCTGAAAATCAACTCTGTCGTACATCCCATCCAACCTGTACTCTTTTGCCCAATATATATAACCCGTCTCTGTCATTTTTAACAAAAACGACTTGCTGCTATAGCCAATATTTCCGGCTATCATTAAATTGCCATCGTTGGTTTGAATAACCCTGCATCCATTAATTTTATCTTCGGAAATGGTGTAATCTTTTGACCATTCTATTATCCCCCCTGATGACAATTTCGCTACAAATAGTTTTTCAATATATACCTGATTCTCATACCAATTTACATTTCCTGTCACCACATATCCCGAGTCGGAGGTTTGGCATACCGAATTAAGCACCAAATTATGCTCTGCAACAAGGGTGGTTGTCCAGATTGTATCACCTTCGGGTGTTATTTTTGCACACACCCCTTCCTCTTTTTCGCTTTGACGATTATGAAAATGCCCGCTTATTAGAAAAGACGAATCCTGTGTGGCAATGATACTGTTAAATGCAAAGTATGATAACTCAGGAGAAGAGGGGCTATTTCGAAAAGCTTTGGCCCAAACGAAATCTCCGTTTGCATCAACTTTTGCCAACAACCCTTTGTAAAAATTATAATTATCTATGCTTCCAACAATTAAGTGTCCCTCGTCAAAAGAGGGTGAAGAAGCATTTTCGTAAAGATAAGAACTTGTATCAACCAATACCTTTGAAAAGGTATTTTGCTGGCTGTAAGCCTTGCCGAAGCAGATGGCAACGATGAGGAGTAAAATTATTTTTTTCATGGGGTTAAAGTATTTAAGGTATTGTTTGCAACCTCCAAAGTTACTTAAAAAAAATAACCTTTTCATAATCAGGCTGTATAAATATTCAAAAACCCACGATAAAATTACCGTGGGTTTTGTTAAAAAAGGAAAACAAAGAGAAGTTAAACCAAAACTAAAGGATATAAAAAAAAGGTAAACTTAACTTGCTTATTGTTTTATAACTTTTGCCGAGCAGATACCGGTTTGTGTATTGACATTAATGATATATAACCCTGACGGTAAGCCTGACATGTCAACATCGACCTTCTGATTATCATACACAAGCCCTTCCGACACAATTCTTCCTGTTATTGTTTTAATGGTATAAACAGCTTTTCCACGATTGGAGGTGCAGGTAAACATCAATCTGCCTTTAACAGGGTTGGGCCACAGGTTTAACTTTAATGTATTACCGGTGTTAACTTTTTCGTTAACCCCAAGATATTGATACCCAAAATCATCGGGGTTTTGGGCATATTTTGCTTTTACAAAATCCGAATAATCCAACACGGTTTCCAGCGCTGTTTTACCCTCTTCGGCAAAGGCTGATACGTAAGCCACATCAAAGCGTTGCATATCGCCGGGTTTAAAAGTAAACTTACCCGAGAAGCCGGTACCCCGAACATCCTGAGGTTCATAACCGGCAGTTTTCATGGTCCAGTCCACAGGTCCGTAAGGCTCTTCGCCGCCGGTACCCCAGTAACATGGGTCCGACATGCCGGGAAATGCAAAACTTGCTGCCGGGCCATAAGCGCCTCCTGAAACATGTCCTGTGCCACCGTATTCAATGGCTGTGCCATCTTTCCAAAGTCCATTCATATAGTTATAGTAATCCGCTGCAAATTCTGGATCTGTTGTGCCATTTGGTCCTCCATCATTATATTGCACAAACCGGTTCATCCCGAAACGTTCGTTATCAATTATCCCGTCGCCAAAACCGGTTCCGTTAATGCTTTCGTCACATTCTCCGGCAGGATTATCCTCCCCATCGGCATCCATTAAGCCGCTGCTTAACAAGATTGCTGTTTGTGCTGGGACGGTATCGCCATAGGCTCCTTCCTGGCCATCGCCATCTACCGGCTTACCATTGTATCCGTAAAACAGCCCTCTGGAGACATCGCAACCAACATAATCATCCCATGCATTACCGATGTCGAAATCACAATATAACCCCATAACGGTATTGTGATATTTATTTGCCGAACGGTTAAAAACTTTGTAACTGTAAAACACGGTGTTGTGCATGGCCAAGGTATCAGCATTGTAAAACTCATAAGCCATTACGTGCACTTCAATACCAAGGGGAACTCCTTTTGAGTCTCTATGTTCTTTAGAGTCATTCAAAACAAAAAAAATACATTGGTCGCCGCGAATAAGCGGGTAATCACCCTGCATGGGTTCGTAAACGCCGTTGCCATCCACATCTACAAAGGGGGCAATGTAGGCTGCCTGCCCCATGGAAGTGTCGCCGTGTGCCGGCCAGGTGGCAATGGCTTCGGTGGGTTGGTAATCGGGGTCGGAATAGTGAAATTTGTGGTAAATTATTTCATCTTTGGTAAGTTTCCAAACTCGATTCCATTTTGCAGCATTAACCTCGTTTGCTAATACTTCATCAGCAATTATGCTTACCGGACCTGGCCAAAAATCACCACCCATTGCTCTATAGTGTTCGGCAGCCATATGTAGGC
>JALVAQ010000355.1 GCA_027011095.1 Bacteroidales bacterium | reverse complement strand
CAATAAGTGAATGAAAAAGTTATTAATACTTGGGGCAGGAACTGCCGGTACAATGATGGCCAACAAAATGCGAAACAATCTTGATCGCGATGAATGGCAAATAACAATAGTTGATCAGTTTAAAACACATTACTACCAACCCGGTTTTTTATTTATACCGTTTGGCATGTATACAAAAAGTGATGTGGTAAAACCCAAAAGCGATTTCTTCCCTACAGGTGTAAAGGTTATCTATTCAAAAATAGATAAAATACAGCCTGAGGAGAGCAGTGTATTACTTGATGATGGGGTAGTTTTAAAATATGATTACCTGATTGTTGCTACTGGATGCAAAACCGCTCCTGAAGAAGTAGAAGGATTGAAAGATAAGCTTTGGTATAAGGATATTTTTGATTTCTATACCATTGAAGGAGCCGTTAAACTGGCCGAACATTTTAAAACATGGAAAGGTGGTGATTTGGTTTTAAATGTTTCGGAGTTACCTTATAAATGTCCTGTTGCCCCACTTGAGTTTGTGTTTTTTGCCGATGCTTTTTTTACCGAAAGGGGATTGCGTGATAAAGTAAACATTACTTACGTAACACCCATGTCAGGTGCTTTTACAAAACCACGGGCTGCCAAAGCTTTAGGTGATTTGCTTGAGGAAAAAAATATTAAGCTGATTTCCGACTTTACCATAATGCAGGTTGATAATGATGAGAAAAAAATAGTTGATTATGGCGGCCAGGAGGTGAAGTTTGACTGCCTGGTGTCAATTCCACCCAACCTTGGCGATGCAGTAATTGAGCGTAGCGGGATGGGGGATGATATGAATTTTGTCCCTACCGATAAACATACACTCCGTTCGGAAAAATATGAAAATATTTTTGTAATAGGTGACGCATCTAATATACCCACTTCCAAAGCCGGGTCGGTAGCTCACTTTGCCGCTGAAATTTTGGAAGAAAACATGATGTGTGCCATCGAAGGAAGGCCTTTTACGGCCAGCTTTGACGGACATGCCAACTGCTACATCGAAACAGGCTATGGTAAAGGCACCTTAATCGATTTTAATTACGATACGGAACCGCTGCCGGGTTCGTTTCCATTTCCCGGAATAGGCCCCTTCGGTTTGCTAAAAGTATCAAGAATGAATCACTATGGAAAAGTACTCTTCCGTTGGATTTACTGGCATATTTTGTTAAAAGGAAAAGAAATGCCCATAGACTCGGAAATGCAAATGGCCGGTAAAAAATTGTAGGCCGCAATTTCATAAACAAATCTTATATCAAAACAGATATGGAAAAAGATAATATACAAGAGCAAATCAACGACATTAACCGTAAGCTGGACATAGTGCTTGAAGAGGTGTTGGCTCAAAAAGAAACCAGGCAATCGTTGGAGGACTTAACAAGCGACCTGACCATTGTTGGGAACGATGTTTTTAAATCAACGGTTGTAGAACTTGAAAATGCCGGTGTTGAAATTGATGGTGAGGCTTTAAAACAGCTCATGTTTAAGTTCGTCAGAAACATTGACACCATCAATGAGATGTTTGAAATGCTGGAGAGTTTCAGTGATCTCATTAAAGACGTTACACCCATCATGCACCAAATGGGTCTTGATGGTATTCGTAAGATGAATACGCTGGAACAAAAAGGCTATTTTGATTTTATGAAGGAAGCTGCAAAAATCATTGATAATGTGGTAACACATTTTACTGTTGAAGATGTAACCTTGCTGGCAGATAACATTGTAACCATCCTCGAAACAGTTAAAAATCTAACTCAACCCGATATGCTCAAAGCTATTAATAGCGGACTGGTTGTTTATAAGAGTATCGAACTCGAAAAAGTAGAGGAGTATTCAATGTGGAAAGCAATTCGAGCAATGAACTCAAAAGAGATGAAAAAGGGAATTGGGTTTATGATCACATTCCTTCAAAACATTACAAAAGAAATGGAAAAAGCAGATAATAAATAAGTTATTAAAAATCAATTGTATCATTAAAAAATTAAAGGATATGGCAACAAAAACGTATGCAGGAGTTAACATCGAAGTAAATGATGAAGGTTATATGACCGACTCTTCACAATGGACCAAAGAAGTGGCAAATGAAATAGCCAAAGAAGAAGGTATTGAACTTACCGACAAACATTTTGAGGTAATTGAATACATTCGCAATAAGGTGGCAGCTGGAAAATCGCTTACCATTCGTGGTATTAACAAATCGGGAGTGGTAAACGCTAAAATATTTTACCAACTGTTTCCCGGTGCCCCGTTAAAAAAAGCAACAAAAATATCCGGTGTACCTAAGCCGGTTTCGTGTATTTAACACATAAAAAAATAAGATCATGGAAAACGATGAAAAATATAAGTTAAAAAAAGTCCTTATTATTTGTTCCAAAGGAACGCTTGAGGATGTTTATGCAGCACTTGTTATGGGTAATGGAGCTGTTATGGAGGGTATTGAAACAAAAATGTTCTTTACTTTTTTTGGGCTTGATGCCATTACAAAAAAATATATGAACAAACTGCATACTTCAACTGTTGGTAACCCGTCCATGCGTATGCCTGGCGGACTTGCGTTTCCAACAATGTTGGGTGGATTACCGGGTGTTGAAGCAGGTGTAACATCAATGATGAAAAAAGAGATGGAAAAACTGGACATGCCTCCTGTGGATGAGTTTCTGGAGCTTATTGAAGCAGGTGGCGGAGAAATTTTTGCCTGTAAACTTGCTGCCGACATGTTTAAGTTGAAAAAAGAAGACTTTCATGAAACGGTAAAAGATATTATTACCGTGGGTGATTTGTATGCCTTGTGCGATGGCCCCGGTACTCAAATAATTTTTACCTGATCAGCGTAACATTGCCTTTATACAAGATGTGCCTTTTTTTGTAGTCGGTTCCTTCAATTTTATAAATATAGGTTCCGGCGGGCACTTCCTGTCCGGCCATGTTGGTACCGTCCCAGAAATCTTCAAAGTTGTGGCTGCTCCACACTTGTTGGCCGTAACGGTCGAAAATGTATATGCTGTAATCAACCATGGCAGTGCCTTTAATGGTGAAAACCCTGTTTTCGGCAAGGGTACTTTCCGGCCTGAATGCCGAAGGGATATAAAGCACCACAAACTCGGTAACACTTACCAATTTGGTGATGGTATCGGGGCACATTTTATCGGTTTTAACCAATAGTGTAACAGTATAGTCGCCAGCCTGTGCATAAGTATGTTCAGGGTCTTGTTCGCTGCTGTTATCTCCGTCGCCAAAGTCCCAGTCGTAAACATCAATGCCATCAATGCTCATGGTTGAATCGATAAAAACAATAACAGGGTTATCCATGGTAGTTATCCACGGGTCGGCAACAAAATTGGCTTTTGGGTTTGGGTTTACGGTGATGTAATCTGGTTTGGTAATTTCTACAAAACAGCGTTCGGTGTTGGACACCTTTAAAGTAATGGGATAGGTTCCATAACTATCATAGTTGTGCGAAGGTGATGTTTCGTTACCTGTAGTACCATCGCCAAATTGCCAGTTGTAAATTGCACCCGGTAAAATATCCTGCGACTGGTCGGTAAACTGAACAAAAAGCGGTTCGCAGCCCTCTGTGGGGTCGGCACTAAAATCGGGTTTGGGCAATGGGTCAACTGTTAAAACAAAAGTACTGTCCGATGAGCAGATATGGCCTGTTGGTTGAGGATAGGTAAGCTCGATGGTAAGATTTACATTGTAGCTGCCCGGATCGGTATATTGATGAATTGTATGCGGTTGTGTGTTTGTGTTGCCATCGTCAAAATCCCAAAGAAAGGTTTTATTGGCGATGTCGTCATCATAATCAAATGTAATATCGGTTTTTGTACAGGCATGTTCAGGCGGGTCAACCGAGAAAGCAGAAGAGGGATTGGCATGTACCGTAAAGTGAGCATCAGCACTGTTAACACAGTAAAAATAGTTGGATTGCGAAACCGTATTCAGGGTATAATTGTAGTTTCCGGGTGAGTTGTAGTCGGTTTGCCCAAAAGTGATGATTTGATTGTTTCCCACCACATCGGAACCGTTAAGCCAGGTGTAAGAAACCGATGATGTACTGCTGTTGTTGGCTTCGAGGGTAATATTTTCGCCAAAACATATTTCATCTTTAGGGTTGTAAGTTATTTGCGGTTCGTAAGTATCAACAAACACGGTCATTTCGGCATTTTGCCGTTCACCACAGTTGTCTTCAATAAACAGTTTGTAAACAATTTGTGCCTGTCCCAAGGGGTAGTTGATATCGTAGGTAGTTTGGTTTTCGCCCACTAGAACCGAATCGCCGGACAAATTGTAACGATACCATTTGTACCAGTGTGCCGGTGTTCCGGTTGTTAATTCAATGGAATCGCCTTTACAGACGCCAATATTTTCCAGTACCAAACTTGATTGGTTAACGGTAAAAGTTGAATCGGCAGTTCCTCCGCAAATATCGGTTACCGTATAGCCACATGTCCAAATGGCATCGCCCACCACGTTGTCGTAAACAACAGTTAGTGAATCGCCATCCTGATCACCCAAAGGAAGGGGTGGTGGCGGATCTCGCCGTTCCCATACCACATGGCTGATTTCGTAACCGGGCATATCAACAGGGTTGGGTATAATGGTTTGAACCGGAACGGTAGCTTCCTGTCCGGGGCCACATAAAAAGATGGATTGTATTTTTTTAAGGACAATGGGTTTGTTTACAATCTTAACCTGCGTTGCTGATTCGTTAAGACACCGGTCGTTAACGGTAACCGGCACATAATCAGGGTTTGCGTTAACAGTATATGAATACACGGCTTCGGGAGGAATGGGCCCGTCAGGCCAAATGTAATACAAAGGTTTTACACCTCCATGGGTAACCGGTTGGCCATCGGTACTATCAATTCTTATGTCAATGGTTTCTTTACAGTAGGCTTCATATTCTTTATATCCCGGAGAGGGTTCAAAATCAAATTCGATGGGGCTGTTGTCGATAAGTTCCAGATTGATGCGCCCTGAATAGGCTCCACCAAACGGATTGTCAAATTCGCACGGATTGGCAGGGTATGAAAATTTACAGTTTTTTATCTGCTCAAACGAAAGGTCATGCGTTATTAGCCGAATGGTTTTTGTGGTTTCAGTGGGGCCGAAATAAAGGGTGTCAACAGATAACGTGTCGTTGTTATGGGTTGAGTCGATAACATATATAAGGTTACGGCAGTTGTTGTCGATGGTAAAAGGAATGGGATAAATGGTATCGGTACCTCCCGGAGGGAAATCCAGTTGAAAAGTTACTTCGAGGTAATTACAGCCTTTGGAAAATGCCTGATTTGGTTCGATAAGTTTTCCTTCAAGGCCAAGACCTTTCCATACTTTTTTAGTTACTTTCCATCCCGGTTTCGACCTGCCGCCACGCAAAGCGCCCTTTTTTAAAAAAACGGTTGAGTTGACATAAAAGCCAGGGTCTTCATTGGGGAAATGATAAAGATAGTCTTCGATGGCTATTTTTATGGTTTTACGTGAGCATCGGGTAACTTTTTTTTCAATTTTCAGGGTTCTTAACTCCCTTTTGCTGTTATTGGGTGGCGGTGGGTCGGCATTGGGAGATACCGAGGTGTAACCATCAAATTCAAAACCGGGGCCTGCCCCCAAAGGCGGTGGGTTAGGATGAAAAAATTCACTGGTATTATCTTTGTTTAAAGTAGCTGCACACATTGGCAACTCTACATGGTTTCCCTGAGGTGTAACATAAGGAACATTGTTTAGCGGAAGCATATTTTGAGGTGGTGTTCCAATACCGGAGATAAAAATACCGAAAAAATCGTTCATATTATCAATTGACCACTCTTTGGTATCGGTAATATTGGCATCGTATTGCGGATTGCTAAACGGGTATTCGTCCGAAGCAAAAATGTACTCAATGGTAATAACCGTGTCGTAAGGCTGATAGTCAAACTGTATATAAGCGGCATCGCCCGTATGAATGCTCATGGTAGGTACAGTGTCAAAGTTTGGAGGCTTAAAAATACGCTTATACATTTCAAACAGCGATGTGTCGCCGGGTCTGCCAAAGTCAATTAGATCGGCATAGCCGGATGTGTTGGCAGGAGTTTCCAATAGTTTTAAATCGCCCGTTGATAGTCCCAGACCTGTATTCCACCCTAACTCCGACCAGTTTCCATCACCGTTCCAAAAGCGGCAAAAGGCACGAGGGTCGCCAACGTATCGAATGCTGTTGGTGTCAATCATTCCACCGCCAAAATGTAAAATGTTTAATACCCAGCTTCTAACGCTGTCGATATTGGCAACAGCAGGGTCTCCTCCATCATCGGGTATTGGTTTATATTTTAAATAATCTCTGTTTTGAGCAGAAACAAAAAAAGTGGTTATTAAGAACAATAAAATAAGAAGATACTTTTTTTGTTGCATAAAATTTATTTAAAGCCAATGGCTAAGATAAGCATTATTTATTTGACCTGAACTACCGGATTTTAGACAACTTAAATGCAGCATACGTTGCCAATAAAAGGAAATAAAAAAACCCCGTCTGAATTTCAGACGGGGTTTTAATAGATTTTTTTCGTTTAGTAACGGTTCTCTCTTGGACGGGCTTCATTAACCCTAAGATTTCTACCGTTAAATTCTTTGCCTTCCAAGGCTTCAATAGCTTGACGGCCTTCGTCGTCGTTAGGCATTTCAACAAAACCAAACCCTTTTGAACGGTTTGTTGCTCTGTCAATAATAATTCTGGCACTTGATACTTCGCCAAATTCGCCAAATAATTGCTCTAAGTCGTGGTCATCCATCGAGTAAGCAATGTTTCCAATGTAAATGTTCATTTTTATAAAAAATTAAATAACTAAAAATTCCGGGAAAAAAGTAAAAACGAACCAGGGTTAAAAACGCGAAGGATAGAAAATACAATTTACAACCGGTGTTATTTACCCTTGCCGTAAGCTGGAAATGTCTTTCAGCAAATCGAATAACACTGCAAATTAAGTTAAAATATTGTTACAAAAAACATTAAACCGAAAAATTAACCTTATTTGTAATAAAACAATATAAAATTGATAAATAATTGAAGAATATATTAAAAT
>JALVAQ010000354.1 GCA_027011095.1 Bacteroidales bacterium | reverse complement strand
ATTTTTAACTACTTAAGAACAGGTCTCTCCGTTGATACTGCTATGTTGAACACAGCCACAATGAACATTACAGCCGATTCCATCTGGGTATTAGATTCCTCTTATTATTATTTGTTTGTTGACAGTAGCGGGCAAGGACTAACCCGAAAAAATTATTTTTTAGGTAAGAACAGTAAAGGCAACCCCGTTAAATCATTAGAAATAAGACGTGAGTACAATACTGAAAAATGGGTCAACTATCACTATGACTCTATTGTATATTTCGATAACGACTCTTCGGTAAAAGAACATTACGGCTATTTTTGGAAAGGTGATGCTGATAAATGGATAGTAACTGAAATACGAAAATTTAATGCTATGGGATTGACTACTGAAAAAATCCTTTATAGCTGGGATGATGACCTCCATGGCTATACACAGGGATTAAAAATTGAATGGTTTTATTCGCTAACAGGGAAATTGGAGAAATTGATGGTTTCTGATCTTGATACAGCTAATTTTACCTGGAATAAGCGTAGCCGGGGATTGTATTATTCTGATGACTATGGCTACGATACTTTAATTTTAGATCAACAGTGGCGAACTGATGTTCAGGATTGGGCTTCTATACAAAAGGATGTTAATGAGTACAATCCTGCGACCAGACATTATATTTGTATTCATTACAGCAGACCGGATTATTTTTCAGAATGGATACCTGGCAGGAAAGAAGATAAACACATAAATAGTGCAAATAGTGTTGATACACTAGTTATTTCTTTTTGGCAACCCGATAATGGTTCCTGGCAAAAAAACAGCAGGAGTTTATACAAATACAACAGTCAAAATTTGCTGATGGAAAGTACTGGTCAGAGTTATTTTAGTTTGGACTCGTCATGGAAAAATGGGGCACATATGTATCGTATTTATAATAGTGATAATAAAATTACTGAAGTGGGTCATGCTGAATGGGTGGACAATGACTGGAAATATACAAGTAAGGAAATTTGGTATTATGAAAATGAATTAATTCAATATTATATCTATAAATCTACTGATAATAATACCGGGGAAATGGGTGATGTTGAAAGAGATCAATACTCCTACGACATACACAGAAATTTAACCAGAATTGATCGAGAACTGAACTTTGATGGTGAATGGGTAAATCAAGGACGAACTGAAAATTTTTGGTCGTTTTTCGGGTTTGAGGGTGTGAACAAAAACCGTATAGAGATGCCACTCGTTTATCCAAACCCCACAAGCGGCCTTATTCATGTTGAAAATCCGACAAATACAGTCTTATCTGCAAAAGTTTACGACCTTTCGGGAAGGTTAGTCAAACAGGATATGTTGCGTAAAGGCACGAATACTATTGACCTTTCCGGCAAGAAGTCAGGTACTTATCTTCTGCGCTTTAGCAACGGACGTACCGGCAAAATAGTTATTCATTGATAAGAAATATTGTCTATCTGTTTTGTTTGTTTCGTAATGCAACAGTTACTTTGAGTAGCTTAATGGTAAGGGTATATTAATAAGCTGAATTTTGAAAATACGGGTGCCAACCGGGTTTTTCTCATTCTGTGGGGAAATGTGTTTTCAGCAACGAACCGGAATGGATATTTGATGCCATAAAAAAGACCGTTTGTTAAAACGGCCTTTTTAAATGAATATTTATCTTATGCAGATAAATAGAGATTATCACGAATTAGTCGATAACTTCAACGTTAACGGCGTTTAATCCTTTTTTTCCCTGTTCAGTATTATACTGTACTCTGTCATTTTCTCTAATCTGGTCTTTTAAACCTGATGAGTGAACGAAAATATCTTCGTTTGATTCTGCTGATGTAATAAAACCAAATCCTTTAGTTTCATCGAAAAATTTTACTGTGCCTTCTTGCATCTTACTAATGTTAAATTGTTAATTGTTTTACACATAAAAACATCCTGTTTTTGATAGCATCTGATTGATTC
>JALVAQ010000353.1 GCA_027011095.1 Bacteroidales bacterium | reverse complement strand
GGAAAACTCATTATCCTTGTTAACGAAGGCTCGGCCTCGGCCAGCGAAATTGTTACCGGTGCTGTTCAGGACTGGGACAGAGGGGTGGTAATCGGGCGAAGAACCTTTGGAAAAGGACTGGTACAGCGTCCGTTTCCGTTGCCTGACGGCTCGCTTGTAAGGCTTACGGTAGCACATTATTATACCCCTTCCGGAAGGTGTATCCAAAGGCCTTATGATGAAGGTGTTGAAAAATATTACGGCGAGCTTAACGAAAGGATGAAGCATGGTGAACTTTATCATCGCGACAGCATTCATTTTCCCGATTCATTAAAGTACGAAACCAAAAACGGCAGAACGGTGTATGGGGGAGGGGGTATTATGCCCGATATTTTCGTTCCGTTTGATTCAACCCGATATAATAATTTGTTTTCGGCATTGATTCGCAAAGGCATTTACAATACTTACGTCAACAATTATTTGGATAAGCATCGCCAGGAGATGGAAAAGAAGTATAAAAATGTGGAAGCTTATAAAAACAAGTTTGAAATTACCGATACCATGTTTGACGACCTGATTAATCAGGCTAAAGAAAAGAAAATAACCATCAACCAAAACGAATTAACACCCAATATACCCTTTTATAAATTGCAGCTTAAGGCGCTTATAGGCAGGAATCTGTTTAATCAAAATGCCTATTTTTATATACTTGCTCCCATGGATATTGAAATAAACAAAGCGCTGGAAGTAATGAGTAAAAAAAACGCATTTGATATTCTTAAATAGCGGCAGGTTTATATTGGTTTATCTGTTATTTTTGTAACGATTTATTTTGTAACCCTTAATTAAAAAAGAAAATGTTTAACAATAATTTAGTAAATGTTCCAAAAGCTTATAACGAGCCTATTTTGGAATACCGTCCGGGTTCACCTGAAAGAGAAGAACTCAAAAAGATGCTTGCTACCATGAAATCGGAGCAGGTTGAAATTCCAATGGTAATCGGTGGTAAGCGCATTGTTACCGACCAAAAGGTGGCCATGCATCCGCCTCACGATTTAAAGCATACACTCGGGTACTATTATAAAGGAGATGCCGGGCATGTTGAGCAGGCTATTGATGCCGCTTTGGCAGCGTCGAAAAAATGGTCGCAGATGCCATGGCAACACCGTGCATCCATTTTTTTAAAAATGGCCGATTTAATTTCGGGTCCTTATCGTGCAAAAATAAATGCCGCTACCATGTTGGCACAGTCGAAAACCGTGTTTCAGGCTGAAATTGATGCTGCTTGCGAGCTGGCCGATTTTTTCAGGTTTAATGTTGAATACATGGCTCAGATTTACAGCGAACAGCCCGGTTCGGCCAAAGGTATGTGGAACTTGTTGGAACACCGTCCACTGGAAGGGTTTGTATATGCTTTGACACCGTTTAATTTTACCTCCATCGCAGGTAATCTGCCAACAGCTCCGGCCATGATGGGTAACGTGGTTGTTTGGAAATGCTCTAACACGCAGGTTTATTCGGCTAAGGTGTTGATGGATATTTTTGAAGAGGCAGGTCTTCCCGAAGGTGTAATTAACCTGGTGTTTGTTTCAGGCCCTGTTGGCGGTAAGGTTGTTATGGAACATCCCGATTTTGCTGGATTCCACTTCACCGGCTCAACAGGTGTGTTTCAGCATATTTGGAAAACAATAGGTACAAATATTTCAAAATACAAAACCTATCCGCGTATCGTTGGCGAAACCGGTGGTAAGGATTTTGTAATGGTTCATAAAACCGCTCATGTTGACGAGGTAGTAACAGCTTTGGTTAGAGGTGCTTTTGAGTTTCAGGGACAGAAATGTTCGGCAGCATCTCGCGCCTATATTCCCGATAACTTGTGGCCCGATGTTAAAGCCAAACTGGTTGAACAGGTTGAAGGAATTAAAATGGGTGACCCCGAAGATTTTACTAATTTTATGACGGCTGTTATCGATGAAGCTTCGTTTGATAAACTGTCGATGTTTATTGATAAGGCTAAAGAGGATGACGATGCGGAAATTATTGCCGGCGGTACCTACGACAAGTCGGAAGGGTATTTTATTCGTCCAACGGTGATTGTTACCACCAATCCGCATTACGTAACCATGGAAGAGGAGCTTTTTGGCCCCGTGCTTACCATTTACGTTTATGAAGCTGACAAGTTTGAAGAGACCTTGGATATTTTGGACAGCACTTCCATATATGCGTTAACGGGTGCTATTTTTGCTCATGACCGTTATGCTGTTAAACTTGCCACCGACAAGCTGCGTAATGCTGCCGGAAACTTCTATATCAACGATAAACCCACCGGTGCGGTGGTTGGTCAACAGCCATTTGGAGGTGCCCGTGCATCGGGTACCAACGATAAAGCCGGTTCTATTTTGAATCTGCTGCGTTGGGTATCCCCTCGTACCATTAAGGAAACTATGGTTCCTGCCACCGATTACCGTTATCCGTTTATGGAAGCCGAGTAACACGCTGAATTTTGAACATAAAAAAATCCGGGCTTTTAAAAGTCCGGATTTTTTTTGTTTTATTTAAGGTTTAATGATAATCAGAACCCAATATTCTTTTCTTCTTTTTGGGTATAATATAATGTTTTCGTAACGGTGCTTTTTTGGGGGTAGCCGGGTCAACCGAAGCTACAGTCCGGGTTTTATGTTTACCGGTATGTGCCGGATATGATTTTTTTGCACATGCCGACAACGATACAATTGAAAATAAAACAACAGCAACAAACAAAAGGCGTACTAAAAACTTCATCTTTTTTTTATTTTATTTTGGGCGTTAAAAGTAACTAAAATAACTTTAGCTTAAAAATGTTTACGCAAATTAGATTAAACAACGAGATAAAAGGTTGCATCGACGAAATTTTTGTCACTTTTAAACCGGCTGCTAATCTTAGATTAACAATTAACAACTGTTTATTCCTCTGCCAGTGCATCAAAAAGTATCTCCACAGGATGCAGGGCCGTGCGTTGGGTTCCGTCTTTTATCTGATGACGGCAAGAGGTACCGGGGGCTGCAATAAGGGTTTCTTTTGCAGCATTCCGTACAGCAGGAAACAGTACTAACTCACCCACTTTCATCGAAAGTTCATAATGCTCTTTTTCGTAGCCGAAAGCACCCGCCATCCCGCAGCATCCCGATGGAATCTCTTCTACGGTATAATTCTCAGGAAAGCCCAAAATATTAAGCGTTGGCTTTGTAGATGCCAACGACTTTTGATGACAATGCCCGTGCAGTTTAATGTGTTTCCGCTCTTTTGTAAATTGATTTTTGCTAATATTTCCCTTCTCCATTTCTGCATTAAGAAATTCATCAATCATAAAGCTGTTGGAAGCCAGTTTTTCGGCATCTTTTTGTAACGATTTATCCACCAATTCAATATATTCATCTCTAAAAGTAAGTATGGCTGAGGGTTCGATACCAACCAGCGGTGATTGACCTGAAATCACATCTTTTAGCAACAATACATTGCTTTGGGCAATCTGTTTGGCTTTTTTTACAAGTCCTTTTGAC
Source organism: Bacteroidales bacterium (assembly GCA_027011095.1). Taxonomy (GTDB): domain Bacteria; phylum Bacteroidota; class Bacteroidia; order Bacteroidales; family F082; genus B16-G9. The sequence goes on along the minus strand of JALVAQ010000353.1, from coordinate 3,590 downwards.
AGATAGGTTCGGGCACTTTCAAGATGCCTGGGAATTATCACTTCGTAACCCAACCTGGTTAGCAGCCTGATGGCTTTAACGCCAATATCGGCATCGTTAAAACGAGTAAACTCATCGTTAAAAAGATAAACCTTACCATTGGGAAAACGGGTGCCCAAAGCGGATTTGTTTTTTTTATACCATTTGTCAAGTCGGGTTTTTGAAAGCAGCGGAAACCGGCGTTCCGAAGCAAAACCAAACAGTTTAGCCGACCATCCCGAAAGCAGTTTGTTTTGCTGAACGAAGTTATACAACCAGGGTACGTAACTGCCCAACCTGTTCACTTTGGCAATATTGGCAATAAGGCGGGCGCGCAAAGGCACTCCATGGCTATCATAGTAATGCTGCAAAAACTCCGCTTTCATTTTGGCCACATCTACGCTGGATGGGCACTCTGATTTACATGCTTTACACGACAAACAAAGGTCGAGGGCTTCATAAATTTCTTTATGGTCGAACGGGTTTTTAACATCCGTTTTGTTGAGAAACTCACGTAAAATGTTGGCACGGCCGCGGGTGGAGTTTTTTTCATCACGGGTGGCCATGTAGCTGGGGCACATGGTTCCTCCAATAATTTCCGATTTACGGCAGGAGGCTGTTCCGTTACATTTTTCGGCAGCCCGTACTATGCCCAAATCTTTTGAAAAATCGAACCAGGTTTTAATTTCGGGGGTGGGTTTTCCCGGTGTCCATCTTAGTTGTTCGTTCATGCCGGGCGTATCGGTAATTTTTCCCGGATTAAAGATGCCGTCAGGATCCCAGGTTTTTTTAACCTCTTTTAGCAGTTGATAGTTGTGTTGGCCCACCATCAACGGAATAAACTCACCTCTGAGCCGCCCGTCGCCATGCTCACCGCTTAACGAACCCCTGTATTTTTTCACGATTAAAGCCGTATCGTGGGCAATCTTGTAAAACAACTCCACATCGTTTTTGTCCTTTAGGTTTAGCACGGGCCGCAGATGAAGTTCGCCGGTGGCAATGTGCGCATAATAAACACAGCTTTTGCCGTAGCCTTCAAGCATTCTGTTAATGTCGGCAATATACTCCGGCAGCACCTCAGGGTTAATAGCGGTATCTTCAATAACCGAAGCAGGCTTGGCATCACCGGCCATGTTGTTAAGAACGCCCAGTCCCGCCTTGCGCAAATCCCATACTTTTGCAATATCCTTGCCGGTGATTAGGGGAAAATGATAGCCGTAGCCGGCACCTCTCATGGATTTTTCAAGACTTACAGCCTTTTCCTTTACAGCTTCCGCCATAGCTTCGCCCAACTCCACAATCAAAATGGCAGCAGGATTTCCTTTGATAAAAAAGCGATTTTTGTTTTGGTCGCGGTTTTTGCGGGTCAATTCCAAAATGGTTTGATCCATCAGCTCAACGGCTCTGGGCTTGTGTTTAAGGGCAACGAGGTTGGCTTTAAGTGCCTTTTCGATGGTATCGAGATGAATGCAAACCAGCCCTTTGTGTTTGGGTGGCAGCGGAACGAGATTGAGTTTTATTTCGGTGGTAAATGCCAAGGTGCCTTCCGAGCCGGCCAGTAGTTTACAAAAGTTAAAAGGTTGATTTCCGCCAAATGGCTCCGAATCAAGCAGCAGGTCGAGGGCATAACCGGTATTTCGGCGTTTTAAAGCAGGGTCGGGAAACTGTGCTTTAATCTCCTTTTGATTATCAGCATCGGAAAGCATCTTATCGATGTTTCTGTAAATGGCTCCTTCTAATGATTTCAGCTTACACTTTTCTTCAAACTCCTTATTCGACAGTGCTTTAAAAACCGTTTCCGAGCCATCGCTCAACACTGCTTTCACTTCAAGTGTGTGGTCGCGGGTGCTGCCATAGATGAGCGAGCGGGCACCGCAGGAGTTGTTTCCCAACATGCCGCCCATCATACAACGGTTGGAAGTGGAGGTCTCCGGCCCAAAGAAAAGGCCGTAGGGTTCTAGCATTTTATTCAGTTCGTCTAACACCACTCCGGGTTGTACCCGTACCCAGTGCTCTTTTTGGTTTATTTCAAGCACCTTTCCCCAGTTTTTCGACACATCGGCCACAATGCCGTTGCCCACCACCTGGCCGGCAAGCGATGTTCCGGCAGTACGAGGAATGATGCCAATATGGTTTTCGCGGGCAAAAGCAATGAGGGTTTTAATATCCTTTACCGACCTTGGAAAAGTAACCGCCGCAGGCAACTCGCGATAGGCAGAAGCATCGGTGGCGTAAAGCAGCCGGGTGGCGTGGTCGTAAAGGACTTCTCCTTCAAAATTTTGTTTTAATATGTTGAGTTTGTGGGTATCCATTTTGACCAGACTAATTGTTTTTATTTATCAGATTAACAACCACCTTTGTCATGGTGCTCTTGTCTTCAGGATTGCTGACTGCAATCATAAGTGTTAGTGCCACTAAAGCGTTATCGGCAATTCTCTTTTTACCCGAATCCGTCAATAACAATCCATTTTTTTCTAAGAAATACAGAAACAAAAAGGCGGCAATCCTCTTATTGCCGTCAGTAAAGGAGTGGTTTTTTACAATAAAATAGAGTAGGTTGGCCGCTTTTTCTTCGATACTCGGATATAAATCGTGTCCGTCAAATGTCTGGTAAATTGTAGTAAGTGAGCTTTTAAAGGAGTCATCCTTTTCGTGCCCGAACAAATCGCTGTTTCCATAAGTTTTTTTTACGAGATTGATTTGCGTGATAGCTTCTGTATAAGTCAATCTGTAAACTTCTTTACCGGATGTATTTTCAAGTTTTAACGTTTGATAATCATATTGATCAAGCAGCTCAAGTGCATAGGAGTAATCTGAAACTATTTTTAAAAGTCCTTTGCTTTCATCATTGGTTAGCTCATCAACTTCGAGTGCTCTTCCAAGTATTTTAATGGTTTCTTTTAATTCGTTAAAGCGGGCTGCCTGGCGTTGTAACACTTGTTGATTGACAGCATATCCTTTTATCAGATAGTCTTTTAATACCTGATTTGCCCAGATACGGAACTGGGTGCCTCTCAATGATTTAATACGATACCCTACTGAAATGATAACATCAAGATTGAAAAAATCGACTTGATACGTTTTTCCGTCTCTTGCAGTTGTTGCAAATTTTGCAACAACTGAATCTCTTTCCAGCTCACCTTCTTTGAAAATGTTACTTATATGCCTCGAAATAACAGATTTATCTCTTTCAAATAGCATTGATATTTGATTTAGATTCAGCCAAACCGTCTCCTTTTCCAGTTTTACTTCGATGGAGGTTTTTCCTTCGGGTGTTTTGTATATTTTAATTTCCGACTTTTTCATTTATCAAAAGTACAATCAATTTCTTGTTTAAAATCCAAACAGATGCAATAAAGTTTGTTGTGGAACATCACTTAAAGGATGCTTATCTATCACATCCTTAATATTTTCGTAACGATGCATAACTCCGGTAAAGTGAGTTTGGTTTATTGGTTCAAAACCTTTTATTTCAGCATATTCAATTTTTCCTTTTTTAACCTTGATAAGCAATGATGCATTTCCAATTCTGTTTTCAAACTCATAGGCGGGTGAATAACCGTAGTTCCAGT
>JALVAQ010000352.1 GCA_027011095.1 Bacteroidales bacterium | reverse complement strand
TCGTAGTCGGCAGGCGTGGCACTAACATAAATCACCTGTCCCGTCAGGCTTTCAAACTCATCAAACTTCAGGGGTCTGTTGTCCATGGCCGAGGGCAACCTGAAACCAAACTCCACAAGGTTCTGTTTCCGCGACCGGTCGCCTCCGTACATGGCGCGTATTTGCGAAACGGTAACATGACTTTCGTCAATTACCGTTAAATAATCGTCAGGAAAATAATCCAACAGGCAAAAGGGCCGCGAGCCTGCATCACGTCCGTCAAAATAGCGCGAATAGTTTTCGATGCCGGAGCAATAACCCAGCTCGCGCATCATCTCTATGTCGTAAACTACTCTGTCTTCCAGACGCTTGGCCTCCAATGCTTTTCCAATAGAGCGGTAGTATTCGGCCTGTTTGGTAAGATCGTACTGAATTTCAGCAACAGCGCTTTTAATTTTATCCTTCGAGGTAACAAAAATATTGGCAGGATAGAGTGTAATGTCGGGCAACGATTCAATTTTTTTACCCGAAACAGGGTCGATTACCTCGATGCTTTCAATTTCATCGCCCCAAAAAATAATACGGTAAGCATCATCGGCATAAACCGGAAACACATCAACGGTATCGCCCTTAACACGGAAGTTGCCTCTGTTTAACTCAACATCGTTTCTGGAATAAAGCGCGTTTACCAAATCAAGCAGCAGCTTATTGCGGCTTACCGTTTGGCCTGTTTTTAAATAAACCACTCCGTTGGTAAAATCATCGGGGTTGCCGATGCCATAAATACATGAGACGGAGGACACCACAATTACATCTCTTCTTCCCGACAACAGCGCCGAAGTGGCACTTAGCCGTAGTTTTTCAAGTTCATCGTTGATGGAAAGGTCTTTTTCGATATAGGTATTGGTAACGGGCAGATAGGCTTCGGGTTGATAATAGTCGTAGTACGAAACAAAATATTCAACACGGTTTTCGGGAAAAAACTGTTTAAACTCGCCGTATAGCTGGGCTGCCAGTGTTTTGTTGTGGCTTAACACCAGGGTAGGGCGATTCAGCTGCGCCACCACATTGGCAATGGTAAAGGTTTTGCCTGAGCCTGTTACGCCGAGCAACACCTGTGCTTTATCACCCCTTCCAATTCCTTCCAGCAACTGTTTGATGGCTTCCGGCTGGTCGCCCGTAGGTTTAAATTCGGATGTGAGTTTAAATTGCATTTGTAAATGTGTTTAAAGACGCTGAATTTACAGTATTGAACTCGTTTAAAGTCTTTTAATTGAACTATTGGCAAAAGGCTCTATTCAAAATCTATCTCCATCTGTTGGATTTCGTCGGAGGAATCGGGTGGGTTTTTTTTGCCCGATTGTTTTTTCTTTTTTTCCTGTTTCGGTTCTTCAACCGCAGGAGGAAGCTCGTCAAAAAGCGGAATTTCAGCCTTTTGGGTTTCAGGTTGTGTTTCCGCTTCTACGGAAGGGGTTTCTGCTTCTTCCTGATTTTCATCTGTTTCGTCAACATCAGCAACCTCTTCAGCCGGAGGCTCATAGGGCAACGGATCAATCAGTTTAACTTTTCTTATTTCTTTGTTGCTGAGCCGTTTGCCTTTGGCCTTGTAACTTTTTACACCGATAAAATCAGCCGGCAACACCACTTCAATTTCGTTGCCGTCTCTTTTAACAATCTCCACCTCAAGACGGGGTAGATAGTCAAGGGTAAACAAAATTACTTTTGACCCTTTGCTGTCAGGGATAAACAGGTATCTGTTGTTTACGGTTGTGTCGGCATCAATGCTAAAGCGTTTGATGTAATAGAGGTTTTGCTGCCCGTCGAGATAAACCACCGTAATTATTTTATGCGGGTCAAACTTTTCGATGTGAACCATATTATCTTCAAAATGTGTTTGAAGATCGTAGGTGGTAAGTTTAAATTCTCCCGATGACAGGATGGTAAGAATTTTATCATCTCCTTTGAAGGCTCCAAGATAGGTGCCCCGTTCGCTTGAATTTAGTCGCCTTACGGTATCATCGTACCAAATATCGCGGGCAGCAAGGGTCGATACACCTTCTTCGCGCTTAATAATGTTTTTAATTGCATTTTTACTAAGCGTATTTCCCCTCGAAGAACGGCCTTTTATGGCAAGCGTGCTAAAATCAAAATCAAAATGTAACTTTTTTAGTTTAGGACGCGGCCTCAGGTTTATTTTTACAATCTCAGCTTCGCCGTTGGGATTAGCAGTAAAATATACCACCTTCGATCCTTCGGTGCCCTGTGTAAGATCGTACTCACGTTCGCGCGTTACCCCTTTTACGGCAAAGCGTTTAACATAATAATTGCCCCGCTTTCCATCGCGATATATCATGTTATAAATGGTGCGGTCATCGTTCTTTTTAAATACGGCCACATGGATGATTCCCGTGCCCACAAACAACTTGGAGGCCACTTTTACAACCTGAAAAGTACCGTTATCACGAAAAACAATGATGTTATCAATATCGGAACACTCGGTTACAAATTCATCTTTTTTAAGCGATGTGCCCACAAAACCCTCTTCGCGGTTGACATACAGCTTTTGATTGGCCACCGCCACCATATTGGCATTGATGGTGTCAAAACTTCTGATTTCGGTTTTGCGCTCCCGCCCTTTACCGTATTTTTTCTTTATCTGCTTGAAATAGTTAATGGTATAGTCAATCAGGTGATCCAAATGGTTTTGCACCTCTTCCATTTCAGCTTCAATGGCTTTTATCTGCTCTTCGGCTTTAAAGGCATTGTATTTGGAAATGCGTTTGATTTTTATTTCGGTTAACCTTACAATATCCTCCTTTACCACAGGACGCCTGAGCATTTTTTTAAAAGGTTCCAATCCCTTGTCGATGGTGGTAATCACACACTCCCAGGTTTCACACTTTTCAATTTTAAGGTAAATCCTGTTTTCGATAAATATTTTTTCAAGCGAATAGTTATGCCACTGGTCAAGAAGCTCCTGCATACGGATTTCCAACTCCATTTTATGCAGTGCAACGGTGTGGTCGGTATCATATTTAAGTATATCCTTAACCGACAGAAATTCAGGCCTGTCGTTGGCAATTACACACGAGTTGGGCGAAATGGAGACTTCACAATTGGTAAAGGCATAAAGGGCATCAATGGTTTGGTCGGGCGAAACATTGGCGGCAAGATGGATAACAATTTCAACATTTTCAGCTGTATTGTCATCAATCTTTTTAATTTTTATTTTTCCCTTATCATTGGCCGATACAATGGAGTCGATAAGCGAGCCTGTGTTAGTGGTATATGGGATTTCGGTAATCACCAGTGTTTTTTTGTCTTGCTGATGTATTCGTGCCCTCAGCCTGATTTTTCCTCCTCTAAGGCCTTCGTTGTAACGCGAAAAATCGGCCAGTCCCCCTGTTAAAAAATCGGGAAGTAACTCAAAATCTTTACCTTTTAAGTAGAGGATGGATGCATCGATAAGCTCGTTAAAGTTATGAGGAAGAATTTTTGATGCAAGCCCCACAGCAATGCCTTCAACACCCTGAGCCAACAACAAAGGGAATTTTACCGGAAGCGAAACCGGTTCTTTGTTTCGTCCGTCGTAGGAGAGTTTCCACTTTGTAGTTTTGGGGTTAAAAACAACCTCTTTGGCAAACTTCGATAACCGGGCTTCAATATAACGGGGTGCTGCGGCACTGTCGCCGGTAAGAATATTACCCCAGTTTCCCTGCGTTTCAATCAACAGTTCCTTTTGTCCCAATTGTACCAGCGCATCACCGATGGAGGCATCTCCGTGAGGGTGAAACTGCATGGTGTGGCCTATAATATTGGCAACCTTGTTAAAGCGGCTGTCGTCGAGGCGGTACATGGCATGTAAAATACGACGCTGTACAGGTTTTAACCCGTCGTTGATATCGGGAACAGCCCTTTCCAAAATTACATACGAAGCGTAATCAAGAAACCAGTTCTTGTACATTCCGCTTAAATGCAAAGTACGGTGCCCCTCCTCACGGTTTTGCTCCTGAGGTTGTTCTTCCAATCCTTCTAATTCATCCATGTCGCTCATACAAAAAATCCAATTTGTCTATTACCACCAACGCAGTATCAAAACTTCGGCCAGTAATAATAAAGCTGCGAATATAATAAATAGCTTCCAAAATCGAGTGCCTTTTTGCTGTTGGTTAATAACTTCTTTTACATTGTTTATTTCTCCATTAAGTACCGTGAAATGCTTTATGGGGCTTTTATTAAGCAGACTATCAAGTTTTTTGCTGTTGTAAAACCGCATATCCGATTCGCTACGATTGTAATTAAAAGCCAGTAAATATTTTGTCGTATCGTTGATAACAGCCTGATAGATACCGGATTTTGTAATACCATTGTAAAGCTGTAAAACTGTTTTTCCTCCCTGTTGTTGCTGCCCGGGAATAAAACTGTAGTTGTCGCCCTGCCTTTTCAGGGTTATGGTGTTATCTCCGTTTGCAGCGGTGGAAACAGGGGCTGTAATTTGCGCTGCATCGTTAATGTAGTAAAACAGACTGCCTTTTTTGTCGGTGGTAATGGCTATGCCGTACATCACCGAAGCAAAAAGAGGGTTAAAAACAAAGTCAGTTGTTTTTTTATCGATGGGGCCTGTTAACAGATACATTGAACCGCTGCCGGTTTTTTTACGAATGAGAAAATCATCGCCATTTAACAACGCCAGCAGGGTTACCGAGGCCGTCAGAGTTTTGTGACGCAAGGGGTAGTGAAGATTAACAGCAGGCAGGTCGGCGTTTTCAGGTACTTTATCCAACCCTGCTTTAAAAACGGGGTCGTTGATTTTAATTCCCTTAATTCTGGTTCTCGTGGTGTCGGCCTGTGCAAAACTGCCGGCATTCCACAGCTTTAAAAATTTATTGGCATCTGCAATATCCATATCCTTCGGAGGAGCAAACAACAAATTCCCTCCCTGTTTAACAAATTTGAGCAGGGCATCGGCAAAGCCACTGGTAACTTCGGGCAACCCATCTAAAATTATAAGCGAATAAGTTGAAAAGGAGCCGGGATTAAGTTGCATGTACGAAGCAGAGCTAAAAGAAAAAATGCTGTCAGCATTAAAAAAGGCTGAAATCCAAGGGTTTTTGTTTTTTGAAAAAATATCCAGCACCTTAATACGGCTGTTTACTTTAAAAGTAAAATAGAGGTTATCGTCAAAGGTTACGGGGTAATCTTCAATGGTGAGTTTTCCTGCCTGCCAGCCACTATTGTTGGAAGTAAACGACAAAGGAACTTCCACTCGTTTAAATGCCGGCAGGTCAACGCCGGTTACGGCACGCTGTACTCCATCAATAAAGAGTGTAAGCAATACCTTTTCGTACGAAGAGGCAGATGTATTAACCAATACCACCTTTATTTCGGCCTGTTTTCCGGGAAGCACAAGCGGTTTGGTAAAGTAGCACGAGTCGATGTAAATGTTTTTGTTTTGAACCTGCTCAAGCGGGAAAAAATAGTAGTAATCAATGCTGTCGGCAGCAAACCGGGTAATATCGGTACTGTTTTCTTGAAAATCGGAAAACCAGTATGATTCTACCCCTTTCAGTTTTTTCAGTAGCTTTTGTTGCCGCTGGTTTACCGATGAAAGCTTTCGTGTGGCAGGACTGATTTTCAGGTGGTCAATCTCCTTGAGTGCTTCATCGCGGTTTAAAAGATGCCTGCCCGATGAAAAATTATTTGTTTGCAGCAGGTAACGCTGGTCGCGCCCTGAATTTTTTATCAGCTCGTCTGCCAGTTGGCGCGCGTTTTCAAACAACATCCCGTTCCGGCCTTCCGCCATCATACTAAATGAATTATCGAGGTACAGCGCTTTTACTTTTTGGTTAACATTTTTCCGACTGCTGTTTAATCGAGGGTTTGCAAAGGCAATAATGATAAGCGCCATGGCTGCCATTCTTAACAGCAATACAACCAAATGTTTAACCTTGTTCTGTTTGCGTGTCTGACGGGTAATGTTTTTTAAAAATTCAATATTGCTAAAGGGTAGCTTACGGTATCTTCTGAAATTAAACAGATGAATAATCAGTGGAATCAGCAGTGCCAACAGCCCCCATAATATTTCGGGATGGATAAAAAACATAATTACAATTGGTGTAAGATGCAAAAGTAAATAATTTGATAAGCCTTTGTAAGATTGCAACGAAATGTTTATTCAACGGAAGCACTTTACCGGCCAATTTCTATCATTAGCGAATCGCAATGGTTTTAACACCATTTACAAAATTCACAGGATTTGAATTATTGAACAAAACAAAATATTTTACCAATAAACCTGTCAAATAATCAATATTTAAACGAATAATAGTAACTTAGCTGCCCCTTTTTATACAATTTAATGTTGTTAAATTGTTATATTTCCAACAGGCCTGTATAGAAAGGCAAAACGATTTTATTTTTGTAAATTATATTAATCATTAAAATAATTATCTATGAAAAAATTTACACTTTTAGTTGGTTTGGTATTAATGGCTTGGGTTGGATATACCCAAACAACCATTAACTACCAAGATTTTGAAGGGGGTGGGGACGATTGGAACTACACTCCAAACCCGGCACCCTACAATGTTTCAGGAGATACCTGGGATACTGTTACCGATTTCAGCTCCCACATTGCTGCTGCTCAAAACGGCACCTACTTTTGGGGCATGCGAGATTTGGATAACCCCAATGGTGGCGGTGCTTTTCGCCATACACTTTCATTTGATGCCATTGATGTTTCATCTTATTCCGACGTTGAAATCTCTTTCTATTATTACACCGATGGATTTGATGGTACCGACTCCATTTTTTACAATGTTCAATACGATAATGGCTCCTCATGGCCCATTGCCGATGATATTGAGCTGTCAAAAAACACGGATGCATGGACGCTGGTTACTGTTAATGTACCTGCAGGCACACAGTATGTTCGTTTGCAGTTAAGTGCCCGACAGAATGGCGGTAGCGATTATGCCGGATTCGACAATGTTGTCCTCAGTTACGGAAACGGCGGAGGTGGCGGTGGAGGAACCACTGCTGATACCGCTTTTTACGAACCTTTTGATGCCGATTTAGATGTGATGCTCACTCAAAATATAATTGGCAACGATCAGGAATGGGTTTGGACAAACTACGGAAACCCTCCGGGAAGTGCTAAAATGAACGGCTATTCAGGGGGCGCGCAAGATAACGAAGACTGGTTAATTACACCGGCCATCAACCTGTCGGGATACAGTAATGTTACACTTCATTTTGACCATGCACGTAATTATGGCGATAACAGTGGCCTGTATGTGTTGGTTTCAAATGATTATGATGGCGTATCCGATCCAAATACCAGCGGCACATGGAATGATGTTACTGCTCAGTTTACCTTCCCCGATCCGGGAAGCTGGTCATTTATTGATGCGGGAACCGTTGATATTTCAACTTACACCGGCGGCACTACCTATGTAGCCTTTAAATATACCTCCACAACCGCAGGTGCTGCCACCTGGGAAGTTGATAATATTACCGTTGCAGGCGACCCTCCTCCGGTATATATCGTAGGTTCATTTCAGTCAACACCCTGGACTCCCGGCGATCCCGATTACGAAATGACACTTAACGCAAACGGTGTTTATATACTCACCAAAAATCTTCCGGCTGCCGATAACGAGTATAAAGTGGTTGAAGGTTCCAGCTGGAGCGCCCCCAACTATCCCGGAACAAATCAGCACATTAATCTTACAGTGGCCACCGATACAACCTGGCGCGTTAATGCCGATGCCGATTTGGTAATGCACACCCTTCCTGTTGTTGCAGGCGACTTTTTCAGCACCATGAATGGAACTGCCGATTGGGATCCAACCAACCTGACAGGCCAAATGACAGATGCCGACGGTGACGATATCTACGCGGTTGAACTTACCGTTCCATCAGGCAACTGGCAATGCAAAGTAACCCTTAACAACAACTGGGATCAAAGTACAGGCGGCAATGTTTCATTTACTTCCGATGGGGTTAATGCAACCACCTTTACCTACGATTTTTCAACCAACACCACCTCCGTTACCGGCCCTCCTCCCCCAACAGCAACCGTAACCTTTATTGTTTACGATACGCTGGGTCAGAATTATGATGGATTTTACCTGAAAGGAAGCTGGGATGTAAACGGAAATTACGACCCTTCATGGGACAATGGTAATGAGCATTCGGCTTTTTATGATGACGGTACCAATGGCGATGCTGTTGCTGGCGACCACATTTGGACATGTCAGCAGGACCTGGTTGTTGACAACGGTGCCAACACCTGGGAATGGGGCGTTAACGACAGCGATCACAACTGGGTTGCCGGAAACTGGCAATTCACCATTCCTGATACCAATGCACAAACACAATCGTGGGAAGTACCGGTTAGCCCGGCATTGGTAATCAACGAAATCATGTATAACTCTCCCGGAGCCGATGAAGAATGGATTGAACTGTATAACACTACCGGCTCATCCATCGACCTCGAAAACTGGAAGGTACTCGATAATGATGCCAATCACACACCTATTATTATACCGGCAGGATACAGCATTGATGCCAACGGCTATTTTACCATTCAAATTACCGATAATGGTAATTTCCCCTTTACACCCGATTACGACGGTAGTGGCAACTTCGGACTTGGTAATGGTGGTGATGCCGTACGGTTATGGAACGCCGATGGAATTCTTGTGGACATTGTAAACTACGATGACTCCAGCCCCTGGCCTACAGAACCTGACGGTGATGGCCCTACCCTTTCTTTGATTGACCCGTCGTACGACAACAGCCTGCCCGGCAGTTGGCTGGCCAGCGACCAGGACGGAGGCACCCCCGGTGCTTTAAACTTTATCCCTCAACCGTTTATCAGGGTTATCAACCCCAATGGCGGTGAAAGCATTGAACAAGGATCAGTTTACACCATCAACTGGAGCTATGGTAACTGGGACGGCAACATCGAAATCGACCTCTTCCATGGCGAAAACGACTCTTCAATAATTGTTTATAACCTTCCGGCATCCGATTCAAGTTTCGACTGGATGGTTTTTAACAATCAGGCCATCGATACCAATTACAAAATAAAAATTAAAGGTATCAACGCCGGCGACCCTGCTGACATGAGTGATAATAGTTTCTCAATTATTGAACCCTATATTTCACCCAATCTGGTAATTACAGAAATCATGTACAATCCTCCCGAGTCGGGTGAAGATACGCTGGAATTTATAGAGCTGTATAACAACAGCACCGATACGGCCAATTTGAATGGCGTACACTTTTCAGAAGGAGTTGAATTTACCTTCCCCGATGTGGATTTGTTACCTGAATCGTATGTTCTGGTAGCAAAAGACTCGCTGGCCATGCTGGGAACCTTTGGCGCAACAGCATACCAGTGGACAAGCGGCGGATTAAGCAATGGCGGTGAAGACATTGTTGTTCTTGACCTTGTTGACAATGTAATCGACTCGTTAACTTACGATGATCAGGCTCCCTGGCCAACAGAACCTGATGGCGATGGCCCGTCACTTACCCTTTGTAATCCTGATTTGGACAATTCGATGGGAGAAAACTGGCATGCATCGGTAAACCTTGCTGCTGTTAATGCCGATGGCGACTCAATTTACGCCACTCCGGGATTTGCTTGTCAAATTCAACTTATTGCTGCATTCCAGGCTGACACCACCATCGTTTTGGTTGGCGACAGCGTTCAGTTTACCGACATGTCAACCGGAAATCCAACCTCATGGGAGTGGAGCTTTGAAGGAGGTACGCCCGCAACCTATTTAGGACAATATCCTCCTGCCATCACCTACGATACGGCCGGTAAATTTGATGTAACTTTAATTGTCAGCGATGGTTCCTTAACCGACACTACTGTTTCCACCGATTACATCTGGGCAGGAGAAGCACCAGTAGCCGATTTCGATGCCGTGCCAACCACAGTAACTGTGGGCAGCTATGCCAACTTTACCAACCTTTCTACAGGCGAAGAGGTAAGTTATAGCTGGACATTTGAGGGAGCCACCCCCGACACTTCAACAGCAGTTGACCCGCAGGAAATTTACTATCTCATTCCTGCCGATTCGTTGTACGATGTAACCCTTGTGGCAACCAATGTGTTTGGAACAGATACACTTACTAAGAGTGATTTTATCCACACCATTCCCGATGGTTTGTCGGAAAACAGACTTGCAGGCAGGGTTGTTTTGTATCCTAACCCGTCAACAGGAATGGTAAACATTACCTTACCAGGCAATACCAACGTGGAAGTTTCTGTTATCAACCTTGTTGGAAGAGAGTTGTTTTCATCCGATTATACAGGTTCGGCAAAACTTTCACTTTCACACCTGCCCAAGGGAGTCTATCTTGTTAAGTTTACTGACAAATCAACAGGAGAACAAGCAGTAAAAAGATTAATCATTAAATAAAAAATTATTGTTAACCAAAAGCACCTGAGTTTATTAATTACAAACTCAGGTGCTTATTAAAATCAAAAAAGCTATGAAAAAATTTTACTTTTTAATGGTAGCAGCATTGTTAATGGCTGCTCCTTTTTGGTCAATAGGCCAAAACATGGTATCAAACCCGGGAATGGAAAACTGGGATAATGCCTCCACTCCCACCGATTGGGATTTGTATGATAACGTATCACAGGAAGCCACCACCATTCACAGTGGAACCTATTCAGCTGCACAGATGTCGGACGCTTCAAGTCAAAAATTAAGACAGGATATTTCAGGTGTTACACCGGGAACGGAATACACCATTACCTATTGGTATTACGACAACGATCCGGCTGCCCGTACACGTATCTGGTCCTATTGGATGGATGGCAGCGGCACCTACCTTGACGACGATGCCGACGTACTAAGGCCAAACACTTACAGCGAAGACAATGCTTCGTGGCAACAGTATAGCGTTACGCTTACTGCTCCTGTAAATGCTGCACAATTCCGCTTTGAGGTTCGTACCTACAAAGAAAATAACAATACAGGCGGATATATTTATTTTGATGATTTTGGCTTTTCAGGCCAAACTACCATTGACCCGGAGCCAAGCAATTATCCCACAGATTTTGAAGCCAACGCAAACGGTCTGTCAATCGATTTAACATGGACAGATGCTACCGGAGCACAACTTCCGGCCGGCTACCTTATTTTAGGGGCTAAAGAAGGCTCTTCAACCACTGCTCCACAAGATGGCACACCTGTACCCGATGATTTTGACTGGAGCGATGGTACTGCTGCCGCCAATGTTAGTTACGGAACCGAAGCATTTACTTTTAGCGGCCTCGATACTTTTACAAGCTATACTTTTACCATCTATCCTTATACCAACGGTGGTGCAAACATCGACTATAAAACCGATGGTACCGCTCCTGTTGCAACGGCTACCACGCCTGATATTACCGTTTTATCATCGGTTGACTTTGAAGACGGCACCTTCGGCGACTGGGTACCACACAATGTTTCAGGCGACCAGGAATGGGAATCATATACATATAGCGATAACACTTTCGCAAAAATGTCAGGCTATGATAGCGGAAGCCATGCCAACGAAGACTGGTTGGTTTCTCCCGAACTTGATTTTACCAATTTTATCAGCGGAAACTTCACCTTCGATAATGCATACAAATACGATGGCAATCCGTTGCAACTGCTGGTATCAACCGACTATGACGGAACAAGCAGCCCCGAAACATTTACATGGGATGACATCTCAGGCAGCGCTACATGGTCAGATGGTAACTACGACTGGGTTAATTCCGATGTTGATTTGAGTGACTATTTAAACCAAAAAATATACCTTGCTTTTAAATATACCTCAACTGATGCTGCCTCTTCAACCTGGGAAGTTGACAACCTTTTTGTTTTTGGCGTTAAAACAACCGGCATCGACGAAAACAGTGCAAGCAATATCAAAATTTACCCCAACCCTGCATCAGGTTATGTTAACCTTATAAGCAATGAAAACGGAATGGTTACTATTATGGATGTAACCGGCAAAGTTGTATATAGCAACAGCGTTAATTCGGGAAATAATACTATTGACATTTCCGAATTAACAAGTGGTATTTACCTAATTAACACAGTATTAAATGATGGTTCAAAAACATCTGCAAAACTGATGGTTAAATAGTAAATTCCTCTGTTTTACTTCAAAAAAGGCTGTTTCAACTTTGAGGCAGCCTTTTTTTATTTTGTTACCTATAAAATACTATTTTTGGTACTTAATCAATTATTGGGGAGAACTAAAATATGGCAATCATCAGTTCGGTAATAAGTTGGCTGATTAGGAAAAGAATTCATCAGATAGAGTTGTTTAAAACCTACCCTGTTGATGTTCAGCAGGAATTAATCGGCAAGCTGATTTCAACAGCACGAAATACCGAATGGGGCAAAAAATACGGATACGAAAGCATCTCCACGGTTAACGATTTCCGCAACCGGGTGCCATTGAGCAAATACGAAGACATTGAACCCATTATTACAAGGTTAAGAAATGGGGAACAATACCTGCTATGGCCCGAAGAGGCTAAATGGTTTGCCAAATCATCGGGAACCACTGCCGGAAAAAGCAAGTTTATTCCCATGAGCCAATCTTCCATTGAGGAGTGCCATTACAAAGCCGGTAAAGATTTAATATCCATTTACTTTAACCTTTATCCCGACTCAAAACTGTTTGAAGGAAAAAGTCTTGTAATGGGAGGCAGCAGTCAAATACAAGAGGTAAGCAACACCTCTTATTACGAAGGCGATTTATCTGCCATCCTCATGCAAAACCTACCCTATTGGGCTGAATTTATGCGCACACCGTCACTGAGCATTGCCCTTATGGACGAATGGGAAAGCAAGCTGGCCTTGATGGTTGAATCAACTATGAACCATGATGTAACAAGCATTTCAGGAGTGCCATCATGGATTTTGGTATTGCTTAAAATGATACTCCAGAAAAAAGGAACCGACAACCTTATGGATGTGTGGCCCAACCTTGAGGTGTTTTTTCATGGCGGCGTTAGCTTTAATCCCTACCGCCAACAGTTTCACGACATCATTAAAAACGATAAAATGGTCTATCTTGAAACTTACAACGCATCGGAGGGATTTTTCGGAATCCAGGACAGAAGAAACAGCTACGACATGCTGCTGATGCTTGATTACGGAATTTATTACGAATTTATTCCGTTTGAAAATATAAATGATGACCAACCAAAAACAGTCTTGCTGGAAGAGGTTGAAACGGGTAAAAACTACGCCATGGTTATTACCACCAATTCGGGGTTATGGCGCTATGTGATAGGTGATACGGTGACTTTCACATCGAAAGACCCGTTTAGAATTAAAATTACCGGACGAACCAAATTGTATATTAATGTGGTAGGCGAAGAGGTGATTATTGATAATGCCGAAAAAGCCTTTGCAATGGCTTGCGAACGAACCGGCGCAATTATTACCGAATTTACCGGCGCTCCTAAATTTAAGAACCATCACGGCAAAAAGGAAATATCACATAAATGGCTAGTGGAGTTTGAAAAGCCACCCCAAAACTTTGATTTTTTTAAAGAGACATTTGATACAGCACTTAAATCGCTCAACTCCGATTACGAAGCCAAACGCTATCAGGATATTGTATTAAAACCACCCGTGATGGTATCGGTTCCAAAAGGTACATTTTATAACTGGATGAAGAAGCGAAACAAGCTTGGCGGACAAAACAAAGTACCACGAATGTCCAATGACAGAAAATACATTGATGAAATTCTAAAAATGATAAAGTAATTTTTTTACTTTCGTACCAAATTAAAATTAATACTATGCATGTTGCAGTAGCAGGAAATATAGGCTCAGGCAAAACAACCCTAACCAAGTTGTTAGCAAAGCATTACAAATGGAAACCTCATTACGAGGATGTTGAAAACAATCCATATTTAAACAGTTTTTACGAGGATATGCAACGATGGTCGTTTAACCTTCAGGTCTATTTCCTTAACAGCCGGTTCCGGCAGGTTATTGACATTCACGAAAGCGGAAAAAATGTTATTCAGGACAGGACAATATACGAGGATGCTTATATTTTTGCACCCAACCTGCACTCGATGAACCTGATGTCAACCCGCGATTTTGAAAATTATATATCCCTTTTTGAGCTAATGAGCTCCTTTATTAAAGCCCCCGATTTACTAATTTACCTCAGGGCAAACATCCCCACCCTGGTTGAACAAATACAGAGCCGCGGACGTGAATATGAAGAGTCTATCAGGCTGGACTATCTCAAACTGCTCAACGAACGTTATGAAAACTGGATAAACAAATATACCCTTGGCAAACTTCTGATTATTGACGTTGACAATCTGGATTTTAAAAAGCCGGAAGACTTGAGCGTTGTCATTGAAAAAGTTGACGCCGAAATAAACGGACTGTTTTAATAAAATCTCAACCCTGTTACCATGAACATCATCGGCATCATTCCTGCCCGATATGCCTCCAGCCGGTTTCCCGGCAAGCCGTTGGCCATGATTCGTGGTAAAAGCATGATTCAAAGGGTTTACGAACAGGCTCAAAAAGCAACAAGCCTAAATAAAGTGGTTGTTGCCACCGATGACGAACGAATCTTTTCGCACGTTAAAAGCTTTGGTGGTAAAGCAGCCATGACAGCCTCATCGCACAACAACGGCACTTCACGCTGCAACGAAGTGATAAGCTTTCCTGATTATGGGGATGCAGATGCGATAATTAACATCCAGGGAGATGAACCTTTTATCGAACCAGAGCAAATAAACCAGCTGGCAACGCTGTTTAACGACAGCCAAACCGACATTGCAACCATGGCTGGAGTCATTAAAAATCAGGAAGAGCTTTTTGACCCCAATACCGTCAAGGTAGTAATGGGACAAAATGATTTTGCCCTCTTTTTTTCAAGACAGGCAATCCCTTACAACCGCGACCAAAACATCCAAAACTGGACGGAGAATCACTCCTACTATAAACACATCGGAATTTACGGTTATCGCACGTATGTGCTAAAAAAAATAGTCACCCTTCCCCCCTCCCCGCTTGAAAAAGCAGAAAAACTGGAACAATTGAGATGGCTTGAAAACGGCTACAAAATAAAAGCTAAAGTAACTGATTACGTGAGCCTTTCGGTTGACACACCGGCTGATTTGGAAAAAATCATCAATAATATTTGATAACCCGCTACTATTTAACTACTTTAGCAAGTTCCTTTAATGCATAATTTATAGTATGGTAATAGCAAAGTACATAGGCGATTTGTTGTTTGATTATGAGTGTGTTGTAATACCCGGGCTGGGTGGATTTATTATTAACGACAAGCCTGCCACGGTAAACTACAGCACGCACTATTTCAAGCCACCCTTCCGCGAAGTGATGTTTAACCCATATTTGCGCACTAACGACGGGTTACTGGTAAACTACATTGCCAAAGAGGAAAACCTTACCTATCAGGATGCTAAAAAAAAGATGGATGCTTTTGCCATTGCCTGTCAAAATGCATTGGACAGTGGCAAACAAATTCGATTTGACAAGGTGGGAACCATCCGTAAAGATGGAAACGGTAAAGTTGTTTTCAGTCAGGACACCACCATCAATTATAACCCCAACTCATTTGGCCTTTCCCCTTTTATATCGCCGGCAGTAAATAAGATATCAGATGAAGAACGAATTAAAGAGGCTATAAAAAAGGTAAAAAACAGCAGTAACGACAAAGCTGCTGCCCCTGCCAGACAAAAAACCGAAAAACGTAAAGATAAAACACCTTCCGACCTAAAAGCCAAACCTAAGAATGCCGACGGTAAAGTGTTGGTGGCACGTAGAAGATCGCCCTACCGCTCACAGTTTTACTTTATTCTGCTGCTGCTTTTAGGAATGCTTGCCGGATGGGGAGTTATGAACAAACAGATTGTAAATCACTATTATACACAATACGGTTCTAAAATCCCTGTTTTTTATAATAATGCCGGAAGTTATATATCCAACAATGTTGAAATACTTCCTATTAAAGATCTCAGCAACAGCGCATCCGGGCTTTGGTTGGTAAAATTGTTTAGCAAAGATGATTCGGAAGCCAAAACCGCATCGCTTGCCAACGACGATTTAACCTTTAAGGATTCGGCAAAAGAATTAACAACGGAAACCGGGAACAAAGCAACTAAACCGGAAGAACCAGCTGAGAAAGTTGACGCCGAAAAACAGGATGCCACCATAGCAACACCTCCCGGTGAAATCAACGTAGAAGAACAGGTTACTGAAGCATCCGGCAACGAAATTGTTGAAGAGCCGCCTGCTGAAGAAACAAATATGGAAGCTGAACCTGCTTTGGAAACGGAAAAAACGGCAGAACCGGTAGAACAGGCTGAAGTAACCTCTGCCGACAATTCCAACAACCCCGCTTTAGAATCATCATCTCCACATTACTCCTTTTTTATTATTGCCGGTTCGTTTAAAAACCACAGCAACGCCGTAAAATTTATTAAACAGTTACAGGCCAAAGGATTTGTGGCTATTATTGCAGGAACCAACAGCTATGGCATGACAAGGGTTGCCTATGCAGGCTTTAACACCATGGCAGAAGCAGCACAACAACTATCCCGTATCAGGCAACACGAAAATCCGTCAGCCTGGATTTTAAAAAAGTAAGCTCTTTTAGTAAGTATGAGTAATAAAAATAAATTGCAACGTTTTGCCGAGAACAAAACTTTTAGCAATATGTTTCAATATACCTTTGAAGAGGTTAAAGACGGTTTTTTCTTAAAAGGCAATTGGCGAAAAATTTTTTTTAAAAACAACAACCCCATTGTAGTTGAACTGGCCTGTGGAAAAGGTGAATACGCCGTAGGGCTGGCACAACGGTACCCTAATAAAAATTTTATCGGTATCGATATAAAAGGGGCACGCATCTGGCAGGGCCTTGTTAACGCACAAGCGCTTAACTTGT
Organism: Bacteroidales bacterium; assembly: GCA_027011095.1. Taxonomy (GTDB): domain Bacteria; phylum Bacteroidota; class Bacteroidia; order Bacteroidales; family F082; genus B16-G9. Next base: position 4,799 of record JALVAQ010000352.1, on the reverse strand, counting down.
CAAATGTAGCTTTTATCAGAACGCGTATCGACCAAATAGGATATTACTTTGACAAAGAGGAGCTTGACGAAATCTGGATTACTTTCCCCGATCCGCAACCCCGGCGGATAAAAGAGAAGAAACGGCTTACCTCACCGCAGTTTCTGGCACGTTACAAACCGCTTCTTAAAAAAAACCACATCATCCACCTGAAAACCGACAACCTTCTTTTTTACGATTACACCATGGATGTTATTAAGGAAGGCAACCATAAACTGCTTTACGAAAATGAAGACATCTACAATTCGGAACTTGATAATGAAGTAACGCAAATTCAAACCTTTTACGAAAAAATGTGGCTAAAAAACGGTGTCAAAATAAAGTATCTCGAATTCAGAATTAACAACGATGGCTGACGATAATTTTTTTGACAGGGTTTACAAAGTTGTAAAACAAATTCCCTACGGTAAAGTAACAACCTACGGAATGATAGCCGAATTTCTCGGGAGCAAACGTTCGGCGCGCATGGTGGGCTGGGCACTTAACAGCTCGAAGCACAATTTGGAAAACATTCCCGCTCACAGGGTTGTAAACCGGCAGGGAATTTTAACCGGAAAAAGGCATTTTGGCAGCCACAACACCATGAAAGAGTTGCTTGAAAGCGAAGGGGTTAAAATCGTTAACGATAATATTGCTGACCTGGAAAAATACCTTTGGCACCCATCGAAATAAAAAACACATCCAAACCTGATTATAAATGTTTTGGATGTCACACTGAACGTAATCGGTGAATACTAAACTGAGCGTAGTCGATGGATGTCACACTGAGCGTAGTCGAAGTGTGACTTCTACGGTTCATAGGTTACAGCTGTGACTGAACATATTAATCTAAAAAACACTCCCTACAAAAACTTCTTCATTTCATCAAGACAGCTTACATAATAGGTGGCTTGGTTTACTATAAAGTCGGAATTCGGATCGAACAGTACCTGATTCATACCTATCTGCTTTGCACCAAGAATATCAACATCAGGATCGTCGCCCACCATTAAACTTTCGGAAACAGCTGCGCCTGCCATTTTAAGGGCGTACTGAAATATTGCAGGGTTGGGCTTTTTTATACCTGCTTCTTCGGAAGTTACCATTGTTGCAAAGTATTTATTCAAACCGGATGCTTTCATTTTTATCTCCTGAACCTCCTGAAAACCATTGGTAATAATGTGCAGCTTGTATTTTGGTTTAAGGTACTCCAGCGTGGCAATAACCTGAGGAAAAAGATTGACTTTTAACGGACTTAAAGTTACATAATCCATCCCAATTAACTCGGCAAGTTCCGGATTATCAATTCCAAAATCTTTTAATGTTAAATAAAATCTGCGTCCGCGCAAAACCTCTTTGGCTATTCCACCCTCGCGGTATAAGTCCCAAAGTTTTCTGTTGTGAACATCATAAACATCATGAAAAACTTTAACCGACTTAATACCAAGCGATTTCAGGTTTCGCTTTTCAAATATTTCATCAAAGGCCTCCAGCGAACTTTTATCAAAATCCCACAGGGTCCGGTCGAGGTCGAAAAAGATGTGGTTGTATCTCATATTAATTTGTATTGTTCCAAAATTGTTGTCGCAGCCACTCAAACGCAGCAATACCCAATGCATGGGTTACATTTAACGATGATATGACTCCGGGAATGGGAATATAAACCGTTTTATCAGTCATTTTCAAAACAGGTTTACTTATTCCGTGCACCTCGTTCCCAACCACAAAAGCAATCTTTTCAGGCAGTTCGGTTCGGAAAATATTAACGGCTTTTTCTGATGTTTCGATGGCCACCAACGAAAATCCGGAAGGAATGTACTCTTTTAGTTCGTTAGGCTTAATAATTTTCCAGGCAACCTTTTCATCCGCACCCGAAGCTGTTTTTTTAATTTTCCAACTCCGTGGTACCTCTTCCGTTTCCTGCCTCAAAAAGAAAACTTTATCAGCCCCCACATTGGCAGCAAGGCGCAATACTGAACCCATATTTTCAGGTGTCCGTAGGTTATCAGCTACAATTACGGGCCTTACTTTGCCATCATAAATCTTGTCTATCTGTAGCTGTTGAAACAGGTGGTATGAATTAATATTTTCGTTTTGTGTCATCCTGATGTCAAAAATAAAAAAAGAGGCTTTCTCAAAAGTCTTGGGTTGGCCGTTCTGAGCAGAATTAAGATTACTATGGTAATCTTAATTCTGCTCACCGATACCTTTTTACAAATGACTTTTGAGACAGCCTCTTTATTAAAGTAACTACAAACTATTACTTAACAACAAGCTTTTGGGTTGCTGTTCCAAGTTCAGAGTTTGTTTTTACAAAATAAACACCATTTTGCAACGATGACAAATCAATCGAAGCTGTTTTAGCATTTACCGTTGTACTATAAACCATTTGTCCAAGTGCATTAAAAATCTGAACATCAGTAATGGTTGTATTGGCAGTAAGTTTAACACCATCGGTGGCAGGATTGGGATACATTGAAACATACCCTTTGTCACCATTTTCGTTAATACCTACAAACACACCAATTTGAACAGGAACATCAATCCATTCGTTTGCCAAATCATTGCTTCTAACTACCATGGTAGCATTGTAAGCACCCGAAGTAAGGTTGTTGGCATCGATGGTTAAAGTAGCATCTTCGGTAGCACCGGGAGCTACAGTACCTGTGTTGGGGCTTGCCGAAAGCCAAGCTTCCTGAGCATCGCCGGTAAGGTGAGCACGGATATTCCAGTTTAAGTTGTAATCAGGGTTACCGTCGCCAAGATGGCTCCAACCCGGACCGAAAGCAATCCAGCTTCCATCGGGATTGTAGTTTGTTCCGTCATCGGTGCTGGCAACAAAGTTATTGGCAGGAGCTTCAATATAATATCCAACCCATAAATCCTGTCCGTTCAATTTTACAGGAGTATCCAAAGTAATGGTATTCCAATCGTTAGGAGTTACGGTATAGGCCTGTGATGTAATCAAATCACCGGGGCCGGGAACATTATAAGAACCCATTTTCCAAACTCTAACCTCGAATGTTGTAACAGTACCATCACCAATAAACACTTCAACAGAAGTTAAATCCATACCAACATAATCCTTAACCATATCAGCGCGGAAAACGGCTGCTGTACGCCACTGGATATCAGCATTTGCATTACCGAATGCATTGGCAGGATCGCCATCATAATTTAACACTACTTCCCTACTGTCAGAAGGTTCGGAAACACTTGACAACTCTACCTTTGAAAGCTGACGATTCAAAACTTTAGAAGTTGTATAATTTGTTTTTTCTGTTACAGGAGCGTAAGAAGCACCAACATCATAAGTAGGTGTCAGGTCATACTCAAGGTCTTGCTGTCCTTCGTTACCAATAGTAAGTGTTTCATCATCGGTAGTACCGCTTTCAACAACAACATTGAATGAGGTAGGCGTAACGGTAATTTCAGGAGCCTGAGCACCTGCATCCAATAAAATGTAGCCAACATCGTCAAGATAAACTTTTGAAAAAGCCTCTTCTCCTTGCGGAGCACCTGCGTAAAAGTCAACACCACCTAACTGAACAGTCGTAGAGCCGGTACTATAAACCCATGCGTTGATGAGGTTTCCATCAATGTACATAAAGGCAGAGTCGTTGGTTAAATCGATAATATTCTCAATCTGCATCCATGTATCGTGTGCATAACTAAAGAAACCAACCTGCTCGCCGTCAATCGACATATAACCATCTCCTGTTTTTCCGAAATAAACTTCATAAGCCCACTCAACACCGGGATCCTGAAATCTCTGAACATTAAAATAACCGGCAGAATCGGTAGGAATATAATATTTAAAATTAATTTGATACTTACCTGAGGTTTTGTTCCCCAGTTTCAAAATAAGGTCGGTTCCGTCTTCCAACAAAGCTGCATGAGTAGGGCTTGCTGAATAGGTATCCTTGATTTCTGCATCCTCAGTGCCACCCGGTTGATTGGTCCAGGTAGTCCACCAGTCCTGATCGCCGTCCAAAGCAACATATTGTCCGGTTGTAAACGACTCAAAGTCATCCTGAAACAGGTAATCGTAGCCACTTTTAATTTGAACGCCATCCACTCCGGCAATATCACCGTCGTTTCCAACGTACTCCCAGGCAATTTGGAAAGGAGCACCTGCATAAGCATCCAGATTAATGGTAACCTTGTTCCAATCCCAGTCGGCAGCAGGGTCAATTTCATCAAGAGCATCCCACAGTACAGTCCAGGTTGTACCATTGTCGGTTGATATTAAACATTTTAAAGTAGCTGCTGTAAGCCAGCTTCCACTGGTACCTGCATACCAAACAAGGTTTAACGGTGTTTCACCATTGGCAAAAACCGAGTTGGTAATAAGCCACTCATCCTGATCGGCTGCCACCCAGGGGCATATTGCCGAAAACAAGCTGCTGGTATCAATCACATTAAAATCGTGATCGGTAACATTGCCCTGCTCCCAGGTATTGTCAGCGTTGGTAACGGTAACCGCCCAACCTGTTGGAGGGAAAAGGTCGGCAGTGTCAAAGTTCTGTTCAAGCAACATGGCACGTGATCCGTTTGACAAACTCTTATCAAAAGTGGCATGCACCTGCCCGGTTTTTAAACCAAGTGTTTGAGCCTTGGTTTGAAATACTTTACCATTCTGAGCCGAAGCAAAGCTGATACTAATCATCAATGCCATGGCAATGGCCATAAAACGTGAAAATCTTTTCATAATCAATAAATTTTAGTTAATAATAATTTCCTTTTTTTGAAAGCAAACAAATATACTACATATACCTTTT
>JALVAQ010000351.1 GCA_027011095.1 Bacteroidales bacterium | reverse complement strand
AAACAGGGTGTCGTTTCCCAGTATATTATCAGGAACCTTATTGGCGGTAAGCAACATGGAATCGCGGGCAACACAGTTATTGGTATCGGTAACTTCCAGCCAGTAATAACCCGAGGTATCAGCAATATAAGAGGTGTTACCGGAGCCATCCTGCCATTGATACGATTCAAAACCATCGGGAGCGTACAGAAACACATAATCTCCAAAGCAGATGGTGGTATCGTTGCCAATGGAGAAGTCAAATCCCGGAAAGGTATCAATGGTAATGGAGTCGGTGGCTTTGCATCCTGATGAATCGGTTACCTGCACCCAGTAGGTTCCGGAAGCATCTGCAACAAGCAGGGAATCGGTGGAGCCATCCTGCCAGAGGTAGTGGAAATAGTTGCTGCCGGGAGAAAGCAAGAGGGAGTTACCGTTGCAAAAAGTAGTATCAGAGCCAAGGTTGATATTAAACCCTCCGGAAAGATTTACAAAAAGTGAGTCAGAAACTTTATCGGCACAATAGCTCTCAAAAGATGCCGTAACATACCCTGAGGTACCGTTAAAATCAACCACTATTTCAGAAGTTCCCTGCCCGGAGACAATGGTTGCGCCATCGGGCACATGCCAGGTATAAACACCATCAAATTTGGGGTCAATATAATAATGAACTCCGGAGGCTTCTCCACAAACAACGGTATCGCCTACTACTTTAATAGTACTTACACAAACAAGACCTTCTTTAAAATCAGGCTGATCAGCTATAACCGTATGAGAAACATTTTCATAACCGGAATCCTGATGCAACGTAATATCTTTAGCTGCGACAGTAATACTCTTAGACTGAAAGTTATCTATATCCCTGCTGCAACATGAATTACCCAAAGTATCGGTACTAACAATGTAAAAATCGCCATTACCTTCACCGAAGCTGTATGTTGTGCTAGCAAAAACAAAACTACCATCTTCTCGTACGTCAACAGTAGAATAAGTTTCTTTTTGCTCGCCACCGTATGATTTAGCCCAAATAACATCGCCGGAAGGAGTAATTTTAACAGCCACAACATCACCCTGTCCATTATCAAAACTTTTTGAACTTCCTAAAATTAAAAGATTGCCATCGGGCATCTCTGCCAACCTATATCCCACATCATCTTTTGCTCCCCCATAGCTTTTAGCCCAAACCACATTGCCTGTTTCATCGGTTTTTAGTAGTAAGATATTTTTGTCATTACCAGGTTGATCTATAGTGAAGCCCAACGAATAATAATAATTATCACTTGACCTCATAAAGAAATAGTTAACATTCACAACCGGAGTATTATAGACCTTCGACCATAAAACATCGCCGTTCAGGTTGGTTTTTATATTGAGATAATCATAAGTGCCATTTCCATAGGATTCAGAATAACAACCAAGTATAAGGTTGCTATCGGGAGTTAGCGCCAAATTACGTGCTATATCTTTTTGATAAGAACCATAAGCTCTAAACCAAGAAAAATTCCCGGAACCATCCATCTTAGCCAAATAAATACTGGAATTACCCGCCCCGTAATTCCATGTTTCTCCTACCAAAAAATAACTACTGTCAACCGAAATAAAATCCTGCACTTCATCATCAAGATATCCGCCAATAAATTTTTTCCATACAAGATTTCCTTTGTCATCCGTTTTGATGATAAACCAATCATCGTAAGTGCCCATGGTTGATTTCCAACATGCAAGCAAATATCCGCCATCCGGTGTTTTCATAAACTTTCTCGCTACATCACGCAAATCCGTTCCATAAATGTTAGCCCACAGGATTTCACCTTGAGCATTCATTTTATAAAAAACCACATCCCTTCCTCCTGCTCCAAAACTTTCTGTAGATCCAAGAATAAGGTAACTACCATCATCTTGCACTTCAATATTATGAGCGTATTCAGTACCCTCACCCCCAACCGTTATCTCAAAACTTTCCTGAGCTTTCAAACCAAAATCTAATA
>JALVAQ010000350.1 GCA_027011095.1 Bacteroidales bacterium | reverse complement strand
CCCGATGTAGTTTATTCTTCTGACAGTGTTTATATTATCTCAACCAATGGAGTAAACTATTCGACACATTCTTTTTATCACGGAGAAAAGGTCAATGATTTTTCCCTTGGAGATGTAAACGGAAACTCAAAACTTGATGTAGCATTTATTTCAAGTAATGATAGGTATTGGGGAATTATATACAATCAAGGTGATACAACCTTTACCGAACCTGTTTATTACGAAATTAATAAAGTACCAAGTGATATTGTTTGTAGCGATTTAAACGATGACGGATTAGATGATATTGTTTTAGGAAGCTATCCTTGCGATATTTATTTTAGTACCGATACGGGATTTATAAACCATCCCTTAAACCATGAAGCATTAAAGGTTAGTGTAAATGATCTGGATAACGATGGCGACAAAGATATCATCACTTTTTCCGACATCTATGTTGCATCACTTGTTTATATTTACGAGAACAAAGGGGATGGTGTATTTGACTCTGTAGGGTTTTACCGAATACCCGAAGGTAGCAGCGATTTTTTTGTAACCGACTTTAATAATGACAGCCTGCCTGATGTTTTGTTTCTTACTCACGATTATTTGAACGAAAGCATGTTGCTTTATTACAACAAAGGTAATTTTCAATTTGGTGACTCGTTAATAATAAAAGTAAAAGACTATGGCGAAGCCCGCCGGTTTATGTATTGTGCCGACCTGGACGGTAACGGCTACACAGACATTATGATGACGAGGCAGGTTTATGATACCACCTATGCACCAAGCCTGCTGCAGCTCTTTTTTAACGATGGCAAAGGCAACTTTGTTGCCGAACCTCCTGAAAGCATCAACGAAGTTGATATTTCAAATAAACCAGCTCTGTTATGTTACCCCAATCCTTTTCAAAGAAACATAAAGATAGAATATGAACTTAATAACAGAGAAGATATAACAATTGATATTTACAACATTCAAGGACAAAAAATAAAAACCATCATAAGGCAAAAAACTCAACCACCTGGCAAATATCAAATTATATGGAACGGTACGGATAAAAACGGAAAGGAGGTTATTTACGGCACGTACCTAATACGCCTGCAGGCCGGCAGACAAATTACAACACGCACGGTGGTGAAATTAACTGATTTATAAACCAGGCTATTACCGGAACAGAGGAGAAAACCGGCCAACCAACAAAAACCCCGACATCCCTTATCAGGCTGTATATTACTATCATAACGCAAATCACACATAACTGAACCCCTTTCTTAGAGAGTATAATTTACCCTTTTGTAGTGTATTTGTATAGGTATAATTTAATGGCAATCTGGTTTTCAAACCTATTTTTGTACCTGTAATTATGTGCAAGTTCTATTTATAATAAAAATTTAATCAAATGAAAAAAAGCAGTTACAGTAGTCTTTTACTGATAGGAATGTTGCTGACATTTTTTATTAGTAACCAAGCCTTTTCGCAGGAAAGTAACGTAATAACCGGAAAGGTTTTTCCCACCGGAATGAGAACTCCCATGCGTGGTGTTACCGTTCAAATAGAAGGAACACCTTCGAGCAGGGTGGTAACTGATGGTGATGGATTTTTCAGCTTAAAAACCAAATCTTTTCCTACAACTCTGGTTTTTACATACGACAAATACAAATCGCAAGCTGTGGTTGTTAAAAAAGCAGGCGACATTACCGTTTACATGTCTCCCTCTTCAGGTGAAAAGAACGATTACGGCCAGGAAGTAGGTATGAGAGTAAGCCTGAATCCCGAATCACGCGATGGGATTTTGATGCTTTCATCCTCCGACAAAAGATTTAAATACTGGTTCGACAACCGTGTTTATTTTGACGGTGCCCTCTATTTTGGCGACAACACCTATCAGGGACAAGACAATAAAATCGGTAACGGTGTCAACATACGCAGAATGCGCTTCGCCATGAAAACCATTATCTGGGGTCACTGGGGTGGTGAAATTGACTTTGATTTTGGAAACAATGCCGTTGACATTAAAGATGCTTACGTGAGATATCTTGGTAAAAACTGGCAGCTAAAAGCCGGTAACTTCCGCGAACCCATGTCGATAGAAACCATGACAACCTCGCGCTACATCACCTTTTTGGAGCGCCCATACGCAACCGAACAATCCCCTTCGAGGCATATGGGAATTGACTACAAAATGTTTTTTCATCACCTGTTTTTTGAGGGAGGTGTTTTTTCCAGTGTAATTGCCAACGATTTAATCCGCGACCAAAACAAAAAGCAGGGAACCAACGCTGGATGGTCGGTAACAGGCCGCATTGCCTGGGCACCCATTAAAAAAGATAAAATGGTGTTGCACTTTGGCTTGTCGGGTTCGTACCGTGTACCTAAAATTCCCGAACTGGGCGACCCCGTTAACAGCTTCCGTTACGGCGAAAATGCCGAAACCGAAATCAACCGTAAAAAATATATCGACACCGACTGGATTGAAAACTCAAAAAACAAAACCATTCTAGGCCTCGAAGCCGCTTATGCCGTTAAAAATTTTAGAGTTCAGGGCGAATATATCACCACCACCATCCACAGGGATGCAGACAAAGTTCCTGCCGGAGAAGATATCGCTAAACTCGGCGGTTTTTATGTTATGGGGTCATGGTTAATCAACAATGCCGATTACTATTACAACATGGCAGATGCCGAATTTTCTCAAATTGATTTTAGAAATATAAATAAAGGAGCCATGGAGGTTGCCCTGAGATATTCGTACATGAACGCCAACAGTTTTAAAGACGGTGAATTAAAACCCTGGTTACCGGGTGGTTCAGGCGAAATTTTTACCGCCGGCTTCAGTTACTACTTTAACTACAACGTTAAGTTTATGATTAATTACTCTTACGCCAACCACGACCGTTGGGCCGATGGCAAAGGAAAATACAAAACCTTTGACGTGGATGCCGATGGAAACGACATCACACCTACAGGTAAAGGTGGCATCGATTTCAGCACGCTTCAGGCACGATTATTAATCGCCTTTTAGTCAAACACAAATCAATTGAAAATAAAAAAAACACGATAAAATGAAAAAATATTTTTTTATAACGGCGATAATGGCACTGTTTTTTACCGGCTGTGTGAAAGATGAAATGCCCACTGCTCCGGCACCGGAACCCGAAGATTACAGCGGCATTGTGATTAACGAACTCATTACAAAAGACACTTCCAATGTATATTTTACCGACCAGTCGGGCAAAGCATGCGACTGGGTTGAGCTATACAACAAAGGCAGCAAGGCGGTAAATATTGCAGGCATGTGGATTACCGACAACCCGGGAACCGAAGCCGACTACAACCAAATTCCCGACGGCAGCGACAATGTTACCACTATTCCCCCCAAAGGATTTGTGGTTTTGATTTGTGGTGCAAAGGATGCAGGCGGCAACGATGTACCCACCTCCATTATTGACGGTAAGATATTCATCAACATGGGATTAAGCTCCTCAAAAGATCAATATGTGGCCATCTACACCCCCGACAAAGCAGAAGTTGACAAATCAGACGACTTTAGCGGCCTTCCGGATGACAAATCCTTTGGTCGCAGCACCGATGGAACCGGCGACTGGATGATAATGGCAAACAAAACTCCCGGCGCACCCAACGATGGAAGCACGCCTGTTGAAGGTACGTTGGTTATAAACGAGTTTATGGCAAGCAACGACAGTTGGGATGTACCCGGCGACAATGGCGACCAACCCGACTGGATTGAAATTTACAATACCGGCGAAACCGCCATCGACATGGGAGGCTGGTTTGTTTCCGATGCATTGGACACACCCAACAAATACCAAATTCCCACTGACAATGCCTCTTTAACCACTGTACCCGCACATGGATTTTTGGTGATAATTTGCGACGGCACAAGCGAAGGTTTACATACCAACTTTAAACTTAATGGTGGTGGCGAAGAAATAGCCATTAGTAAAGACGGCGTTAACGTTACCGAAGGATACACCTATTGCGATACCGGCTGTGATTTACCAAATCCGGGCAAAGACAATTCTACCGGACGTGATGGCGATGGTGCCGCAACCTGGGTTGTTTTCCAAAAAGACAGTAGCAGAGAACCCACACCCGGAACAAGTAACAATTAATAAATCTGACCGGAAACCGGATGTTGACAAAAGTAAATTTTAGCGCGGTTGTAAAAGCAATCATCTCCCTTGTTTTTTTTACTGTGGTTGTATCCTCTTGTAAAAAAAACAACGGAGGTGTTTTGCCGCCGGAAAATCCTGATGGAAAGCTTGAAAAATTAGAAGAGATCGATTTGAATATCGCCGAACCTTCAGGACTTTCGTTTGGCCCTGATGGAAAAACACTACTGATTGTAAGCGACAACACCAACAAAGTTTACGAAACCAATTTAAAAGGAACAATCATCAGAACGCTTGCTTACACCGGTACCGACCTTGAAGGTGTTGGCTTTGACGAGACCACACAAACAGTTGCCGTAACCGAAGAACGACAAAGAGACCTTGTTTTTTTAGATTATTCCAGCGGAGAGGAACAGGAGCGACATCATATTGAAACCGGAGGCAATACTGAAAACAAAGGCCTTGAAGGGTTGTCGTACAGCAGCAACAACAGCGCCTGGTATATGGTTAACGAAGATGTTCCCGGCGAGATGATTGTATGGAACAAAACTTTTGGTAACATCACGGTGGAGCCACTAAACTTTGCATCCGACTATTCAGGTATTTATGTGGATGGCGACAACGCACTGCTTTACATCGTTAGCGATGAATCGCAAACACTTTACAAATGCGATTACAATGCAAAAGTTTTGTTGGAGTACGCCTTGCCCCATACAAAATTTGAAGGGATAGCTGTTGACAGTCAACAACAATTGGTTTACCTCGTCAACGATAAAAGCGGAAAACTTTTTATTTACAAACTTATCAATTAAACGCTATGAATGAAGTACAAAGCCCACGTTATGAGTTCAGAATATTTGGTAACCATTTTGAACAGATTGAACAAAAGATTCGGCAAATGGCCGGCGAAGAAACGGTTCGCAGCATGATGTCGGTTTACCTGCTTGCTTCGGGAAACCCGAACAACAACATCAAAATCAGAGAAGGTGTTATGGACATAAAAGTGCTTGAAGACGAGCAACAAGGTTTGGAACAATGGAACCCGTTTCTTGTGGGCAGTTTCCCTCTCGAAGCGGAAGTAATCAAAACAGTTATTTTTCCGGCTTTGGGAGTTCAGCACCCGGCTTTCGACCGAAACACCTACTCCCTTGAGCAATTTATCAATGAGGTTATTTGTGTCGATCCCGACTTAACCGTTGCGTACGTAAATAAAAAACGGCATGGCTTTTTAATTGATAACGTCATAACCGAAATAGCCGAAATAAAGGTAAACGGTGCTTCCTTAAAAACAATATGCATCGAATCGGAAGACCCTGAAAAAGTACTAAAACTTAAGTCGGAACTAAGGATTAGTCAAAATGCAGAGAATGTAAACTATCCTTTGGCGCTAAAAAGAATTATGGGACTGGTCAGTCTTCCAAAAGAGTGGAAATCAGAAAATTTTTAACAAGTTCAATAAAAAAAATTACAAAATGGCAAAAGAAGAATTAAAAATCGGAGAAATCTCCAAACCACGGTTTGAATTTAGAACCTTTGGCCGCGACTTTGACGAGGCAGCTTATCTGATGTCGAGACTTTCGGTACCCGTTCCCGAAAAAGTATGGGAAAGAACCTCCGAAGAGTTTTACATCGTGTCGAAAACCAACGACATCAATAACACCAAAATCCGCGACGGAAAAATGGACATCAAAACCTTTGTTCAGGAAATTGACGGCCTCGAACAGTGGAACCCGTTGATGAAAGCCGAATTTCCAATTTCGGCAGAAGTACTTAAAAATGAGGTCTATCCGGCCTTTATGGTGGATGTTCCCGATTTTGACAAAGAGACCTACACCTACGATGAGTTTATGGATATGATAAAAAGCAATCCCGACCTACAGGCGGTAAAGGTTGAAAAACAGCGCTTTGGATACATGGTAAACGATACCATTTGCGAAGTGGCCAATGTGTGGATTAACGGTGCTGCCGTAGTAACAGTAAATTCAGAATCCACCGAAATTGACGACATAAAAAAAACCATCAGCGATTTAAAACTCAATGATGTTGAAAACATCAACTACCTGCAGGCAATAAAAAGAGTAATCGGCTGGAGCGATAAACCGCTGGCAAACTAATTTCAGCACCCCGCAAAACCAACCTCAGGTCGAAAAATTCCCCGGGCTAAACAGCTCCCCCGGGGCTAAACCCCGGGGGAGAGAGGTGAATAGAAACCAAAAACTCAGGTAGAATAAAGCCTTGCGGGAAGCGACCTGAAAGGTTGAAAAAAAAAAGAAGCATATCAGCTTCCCCGGGCTAAACCCCGGGGGAATCTGAGGGAAAGAAGACAAACAAAGCTTTTATGCTGCACAGTTATCATCACAACAATCATAACAATGCAACAATTAAGCAATATATCAATTAAACAATTTAACATCTCCAAATCATGGCACAGGAAATAGAAAGAAAATTTTTAGTAAAAGGTGACTTTAAACCTTTTGTAACCAAATCAACACGAATTACCCAGGGATACCTGTCATCGGTTCCCGAAAGAACCGTAAGGGTTCGCATTAAGGGCGAAAAAGGATTTTTAACCATCAAGGGCATTGGCAATGCTTCCGGCGCCAGCCGCTTTGAGTGGGAAAAGGAAATTTCTGTTGAAGAAGCCAGGTCGTTACTGGAGCTTTGCGAACCCGGTATTATCGACAAAACCCGTTACATTGTTCCTGAAAAGGGCGGATTAAAATTTGAAGTGGATGAGTTTTACGGTGACAACGACGGTCTTACCGTTGCCGAAATTGAGCTTCCTACCGAAGACCATCCTTTTACCAAACCTAACTGGTTGGGTGAAGAGGTAACCGGCGATGTGAAGTACTTCAACTCCATGCTGATGAAAAATCCGTATAAAAACTGGAAATAAAAAAATTGTGGTATGAGTGAAGCAACGTTAGAGGGAATGAAAACAAAGCAGTTCGATCCGCTGGACATGCAAAACTACAAAATCGAAAAGCTTCCAAAGCGGTCGAAATCGAAATTTGAGCAAATATTGTCCACCATTGGCG
>JALVAQ010000349.1 GCA_027011095.1 Bacteroidales bacterium | reverse complement strand
ATATAGATTAGAATGCGAAAATAAAAATAAATGGTTATAAAACAAAGATTTTAAGTTTTATTATTAATTATTTAACAATAGCAGGGCCACAACTCTGTTATCAAAAAAAGTTGGAATAAGGATGGTTTGTGTGGCAGGAACATAGCCCAAATCGGCAGCATTTACTTTTTCATTGGTTTATTTTTTCCTGAAAAGATTTTTCTTTTTAATTTCGGTGGCTACCACCATGGGAACATATTTTTCCCATCTTGGATTGTCTTCCCGAATCATTTTTAAAACCTCCTTTGCTTTAACATGAAGCTGTGCCGACATGGAGCTTTGTATATCTAAAATAAACCGATTGGCTTTTAGATAATCGTACAAAAACCTTACATCGCCATCCATTTTAATGTTGTTGGAAGTTACCATTTCGCGGGAGCCTTTACGTGCTGTGGGATAGATATAAAGTTTCATATTTTTAGGAAACATTTTGCCAACGGCCTCCAAAATACCTCCCTTTAAATCTTTATAAAAACGTTTATCAACTACCTTTTCCAACGTAGGAACCCCGATAACCAGACGGAGTTTTTTCAAGTTAAACTGTCCGAAAAACTCAACTATTTTATAGTACTCTCTGATATCGGAAACCATCACATTTTGGCCAATCAAATTCAGCATATTAACTCTTTCGAGAAAGTCTATTTCGTCGAGTTCGCCTTCGGCAAGCAGATTGTTGGTCGTCATTTCGCAAAACGAAAGGGTGTTTTCTTCGTTATAGTCCTCATCTTTTTGAAACAAATCGAGGCTTTTGCGCAAAATGTCTTTGGTAATGTAGGTAATGGGCTTGAAGGTACCTCGAAATGCCAGCACATTTTTTTTATACAGCATATCCGAAGGTTGCTGTACGTATCCATGTTTATCGAACATAATGGCATGTGTCATACCGTTTCGTACCAACTGCAACCCCAGCAACCGATTGTCAACATAAGCCAAATCAGGCCCCGACATCTTCATCATGGTAATTCTAAACCTGTCGGTTGACACATTATCCAAAAGCGATTGCAAAAAGGTGTTGGGCGTATCGTAATGATTTTTACAGGCATAAATCAGGTTAACTCCGAGTGTACCAAGTGTAACCTGCTGCAAAAGGCTGTCGTTTTCCAACAGCTTAATGTGCATCACCACTTCGTTGGGTTCTTTATCGGGACTAAGCTGAAACCTAACGCCCATCCAGCCATGAGGGTAATTGGTTTTGGCGTAATTTAATATTTCAACGGTATCGGCAAAGGCAAAAAAGGAGGCATCGGGTTTTTCTTCTCTTAACAGTTTTTCAAGTTCACGATACTCTTTGGCAAGCATCTTTTGCAGACGTTGTTCCGAAACATAACGGCCTTTTTTATGGTTGTTGTAGTTGGCATCGGAAAAGCTTTTGTCGTAGGCAGAAATGGTTTTGGCAATGGTACCCGAAGCACCACCTGCCTGAAAAAAATTACGGGCAACCTCCTGTCCGCCGCCTATTTCAGCAAAGGTTCCGTAAAAGTTAGTATCGAGGTTTATTTTTAAGGCCTTGCGGCTTGTGGGTATAATTTCGCGTGTCATATTATAAAACTATTTTGGCATCGTGTTTATATCTCAATATTAAACAACTTTGTTTTCATATTTCGTTTTAATCAAATCCCAGTCCTTAAAAGTTGTTTCGCCATTTATTATCCTTTGCAATCTTTTGCTTAACAATTCTTTATGCTCGGCCTGAAGGTCTTCCTGACTCTCTTTTGCATCAACGATTTCAATGTAATCATTTTCTTTAACCAGATGAAGAAACTCAGCTATCTTACTTTGCTCCTTTATATTAACTGTAAATTTCATACCAGCTCGTTTTTTTACAAAGATAGGTATAACAGTAATATCTGTTTTAGAGGCTGTAAGCTATTTTGATTTTGAATGGTAGCGCACCATTCCTTCCATGGGATTTTTTAAGATAACACCAAGACGAATGTTGTACTCATCAAGTACCTCTTTTAAAATATCCCTGAACACAAATGCAACTGACCCGGTAAAACTTACCACCTGATTTTGATAACCGGGGTATTTTGAAACCTGCTTTTCAACAAAATCGCTAAACGATTTTTTAACCGCCTGGCGGCATGCATCATATTCAATATTTTTGGAGGCAAATTTACTTAAAGAGGCAAAAAACAGGTTGGGATTGGGTTCGCCGTAAATTTTATGAAGCGTAGTTTCAAAAGTAAGGCCGTATGTTTGATAGAACTTGTCTATTAATTGGTTGTCGGCCTCTTCGGAAAGTATTTTTTGCAACAGCAGTTTTCCAATGTAGGTTCCGCTGCCTTCATCGGCCAACATCCAGCCCAGGGAGGGTAAGTGGTTTGTAACCTTTTTGCCATTCCACATACAGGAGTTTGAACCGGTTCCTAAAATGCAGGCAATTCCGCTGGTGTTTTGAAGCAAAGCCACGGCAGCACCGGTTAAATCGTGTTCGGTATGAATAACCGCCTTTGTAAAAAATCGGCTTAGCGAGTTTTCAACCATTGAGCAATTGTCTTTATTGGAGCATCCTGCACCGTAAAAAAACACTTCATCAACTTTATCGGCTTCAACAGCAGCGTGCAGCTCGGTAAAGAGTGCTTTTTCCAACTCGCCGGCACCATAATAAAACGGGTTGAATCCTTTTGTGGTTAAATCCAAAACCACCTTATCCTTATCAAGCACTACCCACTGGGTTTTTGTTGACCCGCTATCCGCAATTACAATCATATAAAATTTTTGAGCTGCAAATGTAAATATTCCAACCGAACTATACCATAGTTGATTAAAAAACCAGCCACATTAATGTAATCTTTTTGTTTCCCTGCACTTCGTACAGGGCTATTTATATTAAATCTCTTCGGGATTTTACCCCATCACTACAAACTCATTCAGATTTTTTTACGGCAGGCAGGCAAATCTAAAAGATACGGTGTTAAAATCTAAATTATTATTAACCTCTTGTTTCTCTTAGCACAAAGCCTGACTTGTGTAAATATTACTGCTGAAAAACGTATTGAACTATATTTGCACCCATACGCAATGCTTCCATGTGTTTTTTTTGAGAATCGTGGTGTACCTCGGTATCTTCCCAACCGTCGCCCAAATCGCACTCGTAGTCGTAAAACACCACCAAACGGCCTTTGTAAATAATGCCGAAACCCTGGGCATTTTTACCGTTGTGCCGATGAATTTTAGGTAACCCGTGGGGAAAATCAAACTGCTGGTGATAAATAGGATGGTTAAAAGGAAGCTCCGTAAATTCCAAATCGGGAAATACTTTTTTCATTTCGCGCCGAATGTATTTATCCAGGCCATAATTGTCGGACACTTCCAAAAATCCGCCTGATATCAGATAGTTACGAAGGTTACCAACCTCTTCGGGACTAAAAATAATGTTTCCATGGCCGGTGATGTGTACAAACGGATAGTTGAATAACTCGCTGCTTCCAACCTCCACCGTAGCCACCTCTGGAAGAATGTCAGTGCCCAATTGCCTGTTGCAAAACTTAACCAAATTAGGTAATGATGTGGGGTTGGCATACCAGTCGCCACCTCCTTTGTATTTTAATAAGGCTATTTGAACATCCTGTGCGTTAGCCCAATAAAAACTAAAACTTATTATAAAAACAAGTAATAAAACCCTTCGTTTCATGGAGCACAAAGGTAAACTGATTTTATTATCAAACCTTATCGATTCAATTTTTATATTTGTACCATAAAATTTGTGCACTGATTTTTTTCAATCGACAAGGGTGCGTTAAAACTTTACAATTATGTTTACTTACAAAAATCTTTTCTATTTATTAATAGTCATTTTCCTTGCTTCCTGTGCAAGTTCGTCAAAGTTATTGCAACAAGGCAATTACGATGCCTCCATTGATAAATCGGTAAAAAAGTTAATGAGGGATGCCGATAACCCCAAAGAGATAAAGGTGCTTAAAAAGGCTTACCAGCTTGCCAACGACGGCGACCTTGATAAAATTACCAAGCTCAAACTTACCGGTCAGCCCGATATTTGGGGCGATATATTCAAAGCGTACCAAAGTTTGATTTCGCGCCAGCAAAAAGTCAGCAGACTTCCCGACGAGGTGTTGACAAAAATAAATTTTACAAAACAGAACTACCTTATGGAGCAGGCATCGGCGTTAAAAAAAGCCGCCGAATATAATTACCAACATGCCAGAGTTTTGCTCAAAACCCGAAACAAGCAAGATGCAAGAGCGGCTTACAACGAGCTATTATTTATCAGCAACAACCTGCCTTATTATAAAAAAACAAGCGAACTGATGCAGCAGGCGTTGCAGCAAGGCACCAACTTTGTATTGTTCAGAATGGAAAATCAATCGAATGCTGTTTTGCCGAAGAATTATGAAGAGCAGATTCTCAAAATCAGCCTGTCATCACTTGATGAACAATGGCTTACCTTTGACACTTATGCCCGGGAGGGGGTTCGTTACGATTTTGATATTGATTTATTACTAAAGGAAATTGATGTTTCGCCGGAGCTGATTCAACAGGAAAAAATTACCGAAACAAAAGAGGTGGAAGACGGTTGGGAATACGTGTTGGATGCCAACGGAAACGTAAAAAAGGATTCGTTGGGGAACGACATAAAAAAAACCAAATACACCACGCTTAAAGCCTTTGTTACCAAATCGCATATGAGCAAAAGTACGCAGGTAAAAGGAACCCTTGACTACTACGACAACCATTCCGGCCAGCTTATAAAAACTTTTCCCATAACCACCGAGTTTGTTTTTGATTACTACTACGCTGCCTTTGAAGGTGATAAAGAAGCTTTAAGTGCCGAATCGTTAAAACTTATTCGCAATAAACCGGTACCGTTTCCAACCGATGCCGAAATTATTTACGACACATCGGATAAGCTGAAAGAGATTGCTTTTAACAGGATAAAACATGACCGGCGGTTGTTTGTCGAATAATTGCCTTGGGTCAGTTTTTTCGGAAACAAAACTTATGCTTTGTTGTTTGGGATGGTAAAAATAAACTTACTGCCTTTGCCTTCTTCACTCTCAACCCATATTTTACCGCCGTGTTTTTCAACAAATTCTTTACACAGGATTAGCCCCAGGCCGGTTCCTTTTTCGTTATTTGTACCCGCCGTACTAATTTGAGTGATGCCAAATATTTTTTCCGACACTTCTTTACGCATGCCTACTCCGGTGTCTTCTACCGAGCACTGGACTTCATCTTCTGTTTCGATTGCCTTTATTGTTATGGTTCCTCCCTTTTGCGTAAATTTTATTGCGTTGGATACCAGGTTTCTGAATATGGTTTTCAGCATCTCTTTATCAGCAAAAACCTTAAGATTTTCGGGAATTTCGGTAAAGAGGTTTATATTTTTATTTTTGGCTGCACTTTTAACATTAAAAAGGGTTTCGCTCAGCAACTCATTTAAGTTACACTCTTTTGGGATAAACGAAACTTTACCCGTTTGTGTGCTTGCCCATTTAAGCAAATTCTCTACCAAATCATATGCTCCTTTTGCACTGCAAACCAAATAGCCTGTCATTTTTTCTCTTTCTTCCTCATCAAGCGTTGCATGGCTTTCATGTAAAATATCTGCCAAACCCAATAAAGCATTAAAGGGGCTTCTCAAATCATGAGCAATGATATTGAAAAACTTTGTTTTTGTTGCATTGGCCTGTTCCAAATCCAGTTTTTGTTTCTCTAACAATTCATTTATCGCCTGAATTTCTACGTTTCGCTGTCGGAGTTGGTTATTATACTCTTCGATTTTATGTTTTTGATTCTCAACCGTTTCTATTGTTACTCTCAGCTCCTCATTTGTTTGATTTAGCTCCTCGTTTACAGCTTCTATCTCCTTTTTCTGCTCTTCTAATAGTATATTGGCACTTTTCTTAATCCGGTACAGCCTGAGCAATACAATCACTACAGCTATTGTCAATACAAAGGCAACAAGAAACATGTTACGTTCGGTTTCCTGTTTTAGTTTTTTTGCCTTTTCATTTTCAATCTCCAACTTGCTTTTTTCCAATGCTGCCTTTTGCCTTATTATTTGTTTTTCTTTTTTCTCGCTCTCGTATTTGGTTTGGATTTCGGCAACGGCTTTGGCTTTTTCAATGCCATAGATGCTGTCTTTAATCGCAACCCACAAATCAGTATAATCAAGTGCGTTTTTGTAGTCGTTCAAACCCTGATAAGCCAAAGATAAATATTGATATACTACCTCTTCCCATCTTAACGAACCTATTTTTTTTGAAATGGCAAGCGATTTTTTTGCATACTTAATGGCCTTATTGTAATCATTTTTCTGTAAATATAAAGATGCCAGATTAGCCAATGTTCCTGATACCAGATACTTATCGCCAATTTCGTTTTGAATAGTTAAAGCTTTTTGGTAATACTCAATTGCTTTGGATTTATAACCAAGTTCATTGTTAATTATTCCAATGTTTATGTAGCTTGTGGCTATTCCTCTTTTATAATTAATCTCTTTTTGAATTTTTAGAGCCTTTTCAAAATTTTCAAGGGCCTGCAATAATTTTTGCTCCTGATAATAAATAGTACCGATATTGATAAGGATTATACTAATATTTCTTTTATTTCCTGTTGTTTTATATATTTTAAGCGCATTGTTAAAATAGTCCATTGCCAGCGAATCATTCTCCAGAATCTTATATACAAGCCCTGCATTTGTATAGGCATTGGCTGTAATACTCTTGTTTTTAACCCCTTCGTTTAGTTTTAAAGCCATTTGATAGTACTCCAACGATTTTGAATATTGCCCCTTGCTTTTATAAATATTACCAATGTTGATTAAATTTTTACTTAACGACTCCTTATCACCAATCTTTTTGTTAATTGTTAAAGCCTGATTGTAATAATCAAGTGCTTTTTCATAATCACTTAACCCTTTATAAATGATGCCGATATAGTTTAAACATTTGGCTTCAAGCTTTTTACTGCCTGTTTTTTTTGCAATAATCAACGCTTTATTATAATAAAACAATGCTGAATCAGGAAGCGTGTATTCATACTGGTCACCCAGCTCAAGTAAGCTCGTAACTTTAACGGTATCAGGCGTATCAAAGTTACTTATCTGCTGCCTCAGACTATCCGTTCCAGCTTTATTTTGAGCAAAACCATTTGAATTAATAAAAACAAA
>JALVAQ010000348.1 GCA_027011095.1 Bacteroidales bacterium | reverse complement strand
ATTTTATTAATCACCGGTGGTACCGGCTCATTCGGAAATGCTGTCTTAAATCGTTTTTTAAAAACTGATGAATTTTCCGAAATTCGTATTTTCAGCCGTGATGAAAAAAAACAGGATGACCTTCGGAAAAGAGTTAATAGCCCGAAAGTAAAGTTTTATATCGGTGATGTTCGTGATTTTCGCTCAGTTGGACGTGCTGTAAAAGGTGTGGATTACATTTTTCATGCGGCCGCATTAAAACAGGTACCATCATGTGAGTTTTTTCCAATTGAAGCTGTTAAAACAAATGTACTGGGCGCTGAAAATGTTTTGGAGGCGGCAGTGCAGAATAAGGTTAAAAACGTTGTGATACTGAGCACCGACAAGGCTGTATATCCTATTAATGCCATGGGTTTATCAAAAGCTATGATGGAAAAAACCATGATAGCCATGTCGCGTGGTATTTCGCAACCCGTTATGTGTGGTACACGTTACGGAAACGTTATGGCAAGCCGCGGTTCGGTTATTCCGTTATTCGTTAAGCAAATTAAAGAAGGCAAACCTATAACTATTACCGACCCGTACATGACCAGGTTTATGATGACATTGGAAGATGCCGTGGAATTGGTTTGGTATGCCTTTAATAATGGGAAACCGGGAGATATGTTTGTGCAAAAAGCACCGGCAGCAACAATAGAAACATTGGCAAAAGCATTAAAAGAGCTTTATAAAGCAGACAATGAAATTAAAGTAATCGGTACCAGACACGGAGAAAAGCTATTTGAAACACTGGTTAACAGGGAAGAAATGGCCAAAGCAATCGACCTTGGTGGTTACTACAGAATCCCTGCCGATACCCGCGATCTCAACTATGAACGATACTTTTCGGAAGGTGAACCCGATATGGAAAAGATAGAAGAGTATCATTCCCATAACACGGTAAGACTTGATGTGGAAGGAACAAAAAAGTTATTGATGAAATTACCCCTCATCAGAAAAGATATATTAGGTGAAGATATTCAGCAATATCCTGATTAACTTGATTTTATTCCATGATAGATAAACCTCAAATAATAAAAGGCGGACATTTCAGAGATTATAGAGGTGAAATGCGTTTTGTAAACGACTTCAAATTTGAAGATGTTAAGCGATTCTATTTTATTAAGCATCCAGACACAGAAATTGTTCGTGCCTGGCAAGGACATCAGAGAGAATATAAATATTTTTATCCTATTAAGGGCTCTATTATTATAGCATGGGTTAAAATAGATAATTTTGAAAGTCCTTCAATAAATCTTAAGGCTGATTTTCATATAATTAAAGAAGATAAGAGTGAATTGGTCTATATACCCCCGGGTTATGCAAATGGCATAAAAGCTTTAGAGCCGGGTTCTGAATTAATGATTTTCTCGGACATGGAACTTGAACAATCAGTTAATGAAAAGCATAGGTATAATCCGGATTTATGGTTTGACTGGAATAAAGATTATACCAAGTAACATTGTAAACATTGAGAGACACTGTGAAATAATTTGGTGATAAAATGGAAATAAATAAAATAACCCATGAATTACTTGACTCAGCCTATAAAGTCCACTCAGCCTTAGGTCCCGGACTACTTGAGTCAGCTTGTCAGGCTTGTTTAGCTTATGAGCTAAGGAAGAAAGGTCTTAATATTGAAGTCGAAAAAGCATTGCCTTTGATTTATGAGGAAGTTCATTTGGAAACTGGATATAGGATTGACATATTTGTCGAGAATAAAGTGGTTGTTGAATTGAAAACTGTTGAAGCCTTTACAGATGTTCATACAGCGCAAGTTTTGACCTATTTGAAACTGTCGAAAAGCCAAGTTGGTTTATTATTGAATTTCCATACGAAGAGTCTAAAAAACGGAATTAAACGATTGATTTTATAGTATTCCACAGTGTAACACTGAGTTTACACAGAGTAACATTGTGACATTAATAAAAAAATGAAGATAGGTATTACAGGCCAGCCCGGT
>JALVAQ010000347.1 GCA_027011095.1 Bacteroidales bacterium | reverse complement strand
CCTCCGGGAAGTTAAACGACAGGGCCACAAAACGCTGACGGGTAGAAGGCTTTAGCTCCTTAAACCCCTTTTGATATCCGGGATTGAACGATGCCACCAGCATAAAATCTTTGTGTGCTTTAACCGTTTCGCCCAGCTTATCGATGTAAAGCATACGGCGATGGTCGGTAAGCGGGTGGATGGCCACAATAACATCGGGGCGGGCTTCGGCAATTTCATCAAGGTAAAGAATGTATCCGTTACGAACGGCAACGGTAAGCGGGCCATCAAGCCACACGGTTTCGGTTCCTTTAATGATATAACGGCCAATGAGGTCGGTTGAAGAGGTCTCTTCATGGCAGGCAACGGTAAGCATCTTTTTATCAAGTTGATGCGCCATGTATTCGACAAACCTCGATTTTCCGGTTCCGGTAGGCCCTTTAAGTAAAACGGGCAGGTTATTTTCAAAAGCTTTTTCAAAAACTTCTATTTCTTTACCAACCGGACGATAATAGGGTGCCTTCATGTGATAATAATTCTCTGTGATTAGCTAATTGCAATATTACAATTTAAGCAGCTGCGGGATAAAATAACGGAAGAGATTATCGTTTGACAATCTCTTCCGTCTATTTAATTAAAACCAATCAACTACAAAATGTTATTTTGTAATGGCCTCATCGTTGGGTAATCCGTACTTGATAAAGTCGATGATGTAAAGAATAAGGCCTGTCGATAAAATGGTAGCGCCTGTTATAAGCACCCAAAAGTGAACCTGAATTTTAGTTTGAACATCGCCAAAATCGTAACCCAAAATCCGTTCGAGGTAAACCTGTGCTACTCCGGCAGCAGCAAAGGCGGCAACCATGGTAAACATGCCTATGTTTGACAACCAGAAGGCGGCACGGCCACGGGGATGGTCATACAATTTTCTACCGGTAAGGTTAGGCATGGCAAAAGTAATCATGGCCAACACAATCATTGCATAAGCTCCCCAAAAGGCGAGATGTCCGTGCATTGCAGTAACCAGAGTACCATGCGTGTATAAGTTTGTTTGGGGTAAGGTGTGGGCTAATCCCAACACACCGGCACCCAAAAACGATACGATGGCTGAACCAAGCGTCCAATACACAGCAAGTGCATTGGGATGCTTCTTCTCCCCTTTGCGGTACATATTTACAGCCCACAGTGCCATAGCAAGAAATGCCAACGGTTCCATAGCGGAAAAAATACCCCCAACAATCAGCCAGATTTTGTTAACACCTATGTAATAGTAGTGGTGTCCGGTTCCTAAAATTCCGGAAAGGAATGTAAGGCCGATAACAACATAGAGCCATTTTTCAATCACCTCACGGTCAACACCGGTAAGTTTGATAAGCAAAAACGCTAAAATACCACCCATAATAAGTTCCCAAACGCCTTCAACCCAAAGGTGAACTACCCACCAGCGGAAGAAAGAATCCAATACCTGCGAGTCAAACGAAATCATGCCCGGCAGATAAAAAAGGGCTGCACCCAAAAGGCCTCCAAACAGCACCCACGAAGTGGTTGTTTTCTTTTTCCCTTTGATTATGGTCATCAGTAAAATTACAAGGAACAAAATAACGTTGATGGCTACCAGCCAGTCAAGTTCGCGTGGAATCTCTAAAAATTTACGTCCTTCCCAAATGTTGAAGTGGTATCCTGTTAACGCAGCTACCCCCACAACAGCCAACGAAATTAACTGAACATAAGCCAGTTTTACCGACCAGAGTTCGTTTTCGCTCTCTTCGGGAATAATGTAATAGGCAGCACCCATAAAACCGGACAGCAACCAAACAACCAACGTGTTAAGGTGCACGGTATGTGCTGTGTTAAAAGGGATAAACTCGTGCAATCCGTCAAAACCGAGACGGGCAAACCCCATAATAAATCCATAGGTTAATTGCAGTACCAACAGCAACATCGACAATGCAAAAAACCAATAAGCTACTTTTTGTGATTTGTATTTCATAATGTTGTTCTTTTTTAGTTTTTCATTTTGTCTTTGGCCAAGGGCGATACTGCTCTATCAACCTTTTCAAAGCCATTTAAATTAATATCGCTTATCCACTTAAAAAAAGCAATGAGGTCGTTGGCCTGCTCGTCGGTAAAACCGTAAGCTACCATTTTGCGCCCACGGGGAGCCCAGGGGGTTTTCGATTTTAACACGGTTTTAACATAAATCTCACCGCGTCGTTCTACTACATTGGTTAGCTCGGGAGCATAGTAAGCACCCTCGCCCATAATGGTATGGCATCCCATACAATTGTTCTTTTCCCACAGGTGTTTACCGCGGGCAACAGATTCGGTAATCTTGTCGGAATGGCTTTGATCCTGCGCCTTCGACAAAGAAAAAACGGTCAATCCGATAAAAATAAAGAATGTGACCAGCGAACCTACCAAAAAAAATGTTCTCGCTTGTTTTTTTGATAACATAACTTTGCGTTTTTGTTAATAATATTGTTGGTAATAAAAGACCAATTAATCTTTTATTAATGCAAAGCTAAAATTTATTTTGTAACAATCAACAATAAGTTATTAACAGTTGATGGCCAAATTTTTATCTTGTTAGCTCACAGAGCAGCATCGAATATTTTACAGATTGTTGAAAACCTAAACCAGCCTGTATTAACTGACTAACAAGTTAATAACCTCATATAATATTTTTTAGCGTAATGAGTGTTCCGTCACGTTCCATTTCTCCGGCAATGGTTTTGATACTTTTATTTTGGAAACGCTCCAGCAATGCCGCCTTAAAAACGGAAACAATGTCATGAACAGGGCAAGGGTTTTCGTCGCCACAGACAGGAAGACCAAGAAAGCATTCAGAAAAGATATCATTCTTTTCAATCACGGATAAAACATCGAGAAGGTTCCGTTTTAAATTTTTATTGTTGGTATAAAAGCCGCCTCCGGGACCCTTTGCCGAAGAAATGATGTCAGCTTTTACAAGTTTTTGTAAAATTTTAGCAATAAACTGCTGTGGCACTTCAAGCGAATCGGCGATATGCCTGGCACCAAATTTTTTTTTCGGGGAACTGTTTTTTGCAAGGAACAAAACCGTACGAATCGCGTATTTTGAAGCATTTGATAACATGGCACCGTTTTGTTAATCAATCTTTCGACATATCATAAATAAAAAAAACCACTGTTAATAAAATGGCACCAAAGGTAGCTTTTAGCACATAGTCCATATAAGGCCATCCCACAAAACTTCCAATGGAGGCTATTAACCCAAGCTGAAGTGCCGAAGCCAATGCTATTTTAACTTTTTTCGACATAGAATAACAGGTTCATCCTGATTGCTGCCAAAAGTAAATAAAAACAAAACGTCAATACACCGCTGTCAACATTTCTCAACATAACAGTTCCACAACTTTTCCAATTCTCACTTTCTTTTCGCCATCTCTTTTCACCTTATTAATTGTTTGACTAATCACATTCATCGAAACATCAAATCCTGCCACTTTAACATTTTTTAAGAAAATATATCATCACACACAATAAATAAAAACATCTCCGTTATTAAACCAGATGAAACACCTTTACTCCTTTTAGTCAACATATTATTAACAAAACCCTTCAACAAAAATGAAACAATTCTTGTTTTTTATCGCAATGGTGTGCGCAGGTATTTCATTGCCGGCACAATCACACTCGGTTTTATCGCAAGGAAACTGGGTAAAAGTAGCTACCGACACAAACGCCATTTACAGGCTGACCTTTAATGATTTACAGGAGATGGGAGTAGATGTGTCCAACTTAAGCTCCGACCACCTTAATCTATACGGATATCCGGCAGGATCGTTGAACAAAGCCCATGCTTCCGGTTCAACTTACGACCTGCAAAAAATGGCTATTCTTGTTGACGATGGTGGCGACGGCACCTTTGATGCCGGCGATTTTCTGCTTTTTTACGGACAAAGTGCCGTTTCCTGGCAATCTGCTGCCGATTCAAGCATGTTTAATCACAACACAAACCCGTACTGCAACAAAGTTTACTACTATTTACGAACCGATGATACCGATCCTAAACGCGTTAAAACACTTGATTTCAGTAGCCAAACGCCAACGGACACCATCACCTCACTAACTTATACTTACTTACATGAAAAAGAGCTTTACAACCCTTTACACAGCGGCCTAACCTGGATGGGAGAATTATTCAGCGACACAACGGAACGCACCTTTACGGTTAACCTTCCGGGATATCTTGTTAAAGGAGGGAAAATGTATCTCAAAATTGGTGCCGGTGGCACCGAACGCAGTTATTTTACCATTTACGTTAACGGCCAGGCTGTTGACAGCATATACACCATAGCCATCACTCATCCGGTTATTGATATTTACAGAACACAGTACGACACTATTGACCTGCCCGATTTGGACAACCATTCCGAAATAAAATTTGTTTACAACAAGCCCAACGATTCGGCTTTTGCTTACCTCGACTACTTTGAGTTAAACCTAAACACAATGACAAACATTCCCGATCCTGTTAAAACCACCGAGATAAGAAGCACACAAGCTTTTGAACAGGGAACACACTTGTACCGCTTTACCAACACGCAGAGTTTTAATTTTGTTTGGGATATTACCGACCCGCTGGAAGTTTCGTCCATGAAAATTGACCGCTCAGGCGACACCCTGAGTTTTATCGACAATCGTTCCGGCAGAAACTACATGCTGTATAATTATGCTCCCGGATATTATGTAAATGATCATACCGGCTTGTTACGTAAAAAAATATACCTTGTCGGAGACAACAACCTGCCAACTCCCGAATTAATAGGAAGAATTGACAATCAGGATATTATTGGAACACCAACGCCCAATATGATTATTATAACTACCGAAACATTACAGGATGCCGCCAAAAAGCTGGCACAGTTACATACCGATAAGGACAACCTGAAAGTTGACATCTTTTTAACAAATCAAATTTATAATGAGTTTTCGGGAGGCCGCACCGACCCGTCAGCCATCCACAATTTAATTGTACAAAAACATAATCAGGCATCCAAAAAAAGCAAATTACAATATATCTTGCTACTGGGACAGGCATCGTTCGATTACAGAGGCATTGAGTATCCCGAAATAGAACAAGTGCCGACTTATGAAACTAAAAATTCATTTAGCATGATTAACAGTTATGCTACCGATACTTATCTTGCCACCATTAACGATACAATACTCCCCATTGGCAGAATTCCGGCTCGCACGGCAGACGAAGCAGAAGCGGTTGTAAATAAGATTATTGATTATCAAACCGGTTCAGATTTAACAACCTGGAAAAACAGCGCTATTATGGTGGCCGATAATTCTGTCTATGGCGTTTTTATGCAGGATTCCGATGCTATTTCAGATTCCATTTTAAGTTATGATTACAACTTAAATCAATCGAAACTCTACTTAAGTCTGTTTCCGGATGTAAATGGTGAATATCCACAGGTTAAACAAAAACTAATAAACATGGTAAACGATGGCGTTTTCTATGTTAATTATACCGGCCAGGGCGGGCCTAATCAGCTTGCCACAGAGGATATATTTTCGATTGAAGATGCAAAAGCTCTGGAAAACACCAACCGCTACCCGCTATGGGTTAATGCTTCCGGCGGAACCGCCAAATTTGACGATCCCGAACAGCAGTCGGTTAACGCAGCCCTGGTGATGAACAGTCTTGGCGGTGCCATTGCTGCAATTGGAAACAGTGCCCCCAATTATAACTCGGTAAACTTTGCTTTAAACAGCAACATGATGACATACCTTTTCGATAAAAATAATAAACAACGAACCATTGGTGATGCCTATGCTTACG
Organism: Bacteroidales bacterium; assembly: GCA_027011095.1. Taxonomy (GTDB): domain Bacteria; phylum Bacteroidota; class Bacteroidia; order Bacteroidales; family F082; genus B16-G9. The sequence goes on along the minus strand of JALVAQ010000347.1, from coordinate 1,384 downwards.
CTGTTAACAACAATATCTCTTCTCAAAGAGCAATATGGACACTGCTTGGCGATCCGGCTTTAAAACCAGCATGGCCCGATTATGGTGTGGAAACCACAAAAGTAAACGGCGAAGATATCTCCTCCTTTAACGATACCATCCTGCCCGGTTCACTGCTCACCCTCGAAGGCAACATTGTTGACAATGGGGGCAACATTGTAACCGACTTTACAGGAAAAGTAAGAGCAACCGTTTACGACATGCCTTACACAAAAGAGACCATTGAAGGCGAAAACGACCCTGTAAAAGAGATTACCCTTTACGATAGCCTGCTGGCAATGAATTGTATTGATGTTAAAAACGGCCACTTTATTGGCAACGTCAGGTTGCCGGCTCTGGAGCATTTAACCTATGGTAATATTAAAATATCCTACTACGGCCAAAACGGAACCTTCGATGCAACCGACAACCTAAACACTTTAGTGTATGGCGGCAAACCCAACGGCATCGGCAAAAACCCGGCCTTTGAAGCCATAAGAGCTTATCCCTCACCCTTTACAAACCACCTGCAATTACAGTTTCCGGGTAATTTTGTAAGGCAAAACCTAACCATTAAAATGGTGGACGTTACAGGACGGGCTGTTTACCAAAACCAGATAAATGCCAACAGCACCTCAGGTAAAATTTCGTTAAACATGCCCGATTTGCCACAGGGGATTTACTTTTTAAATATTACCGGAAACAAAGGGGCTAAAGCATTTAAACTGGTGCACCAGTAACCCGGGGTTCTCTCCGAAGCATGGCAAAAGATTTGACAACCGGCCAAAATGTTTCCTTTCCAATTTTACCCGGGGTTCAGCCCGGGGTTATTGGGGGGGGTAATCCAGTATTCCCCGGGGTTTAGCCAGGGGATATCGGGGGTTCAGCCCAAGATATCAAAATCTATTGATATCTGCATTTGCAACATCCGTTTTTATATAGCTATCAATGCTTTACAAACCACACCAGCCTGAAAATGGCAGGTGTGGTTTTTTTTATTCAAATAAAAGTTATTTTTGGAGATAGAAAACCGGATTAGATTAATCCGTATAAAATCAACATATTATCAAAATTATCTTGTAACAAAACCCTCCGGCCATGAAAAAAGCACTCCTGTTTTTATCACTTCTAATCGCCTCAAACACATTTAGCATTGGTATTGATACCCTTATAATCAAATCGAAAATTAAAAAGGTAACCCTGTTTTTTAACGGGGCGCAAATAACACGAGAGGCAACCATAAGTTTACCCAAAGGAAAGCACTTAATTGTTGCCGGCAGGCTTCCTGCGGAACTTAATCCGCAAAGCATTCAAATCGAAGACAATCAACAAGGAAAGATTCTTTCGGTAAAACATTCTCTGATCT
>JALVAQ010000346.1 GCA_027011095.1 Bacteroidales bacterium | reverse complement strand
AAGGAGCCTTTGGCTTGTTAAAAACAGTTTTGGGTGATAAGCTGTTGGGGTTAAACACGGGCAGCATTATTTCCGTTTGATAAAAGTATGATTTAAATTTCATCCCTCCTGACCTAAACTTTTAATATTTATTTTACTAACCATCAATGGTTTATTTTTTTTACCATACACTAAACAAAAAATATTTTTTAAAAACTTTTTTCAATTGTCGGCACAATTAAAAAATTTATCTATTATTGCAGTTCAAATTTTTCAGAATAGCGTGTACAAAAAATTAAACATACAAAAAGCAGAAAACGAAGCAGCAGGTTTAGCTTCTTCATCCCATGTGCAATCCGGCACTTTCTGTTTTAATGTTCCCGCTTCTAACGTTAGTTGGCAAAGCCTGTATTGGCGATGGCGTAGCTAATTCTGAAAACCTTTTCCCTTATTTTATTTCGGAATCTTCCTGTTTTTATGCTTAAGGTTTTCGCCCCCGGTAAGTAACGCTGTATTGTTGTGCTTTTGTGTGCATATCAAACACAGACTACCAATTTCATTTTAAAAATTTAATCAATCAAATATTTTAAACATTAAAAAATTACAATCATGTCAGAAAATTATTTTAAAACTTATCCCAACGAAGAAGGTTATTTTGGAAATTACGGAGGCGCTTTTCTTCCTCCACATCTCGAAGCCGAAATGAAAAAAATTACCAACGCTTATTATTCCATAAGCAAGTCGCACAAATTTATTTCGGAGCTTCGCAGCATACGAAAACACTATCAGGGCAGGCCCACGCCGGTATATTACAGCGGACGCCTCTCCAACAAATACGGTGGTAGAATTTACCTGAAACGCGAAGACTTAAACCATACAGGAGCACACAAGCTCAACCACTGTATGGGTGAAGCTTTACTGGCAAAATACATGGGTAAAACCAAACTAATTGCCGAAACCGGTGCCGGACAACATGGTGTGGCACTGGCCACAGCAGCAGCCTATTTTGGGCTGGAATGCGAAATTCACATGGGTGAAGTGGATATAAAAAAAGAACACCCCAATGTGGTACGGATGGAAATTCTCGGCGCAAAAGTAGTGCCTGTTTCGCATGGGTTAAAAACATTAAAAGAGGCTGTTGATTCGGCTTTTGATGCCTATGTTCAGGACTTTGATAATTCTCTTTACTGTATCGGCTCGGTGGTAGGCCCTCATCCGTTCCCGATGATGGTACGCGATTTTCAGCGTGTTGTGGGGGTGGAAGCCCGCGAACAGTTTATGGAAATGACAGGCGAATTGCCCGATAAAGTTGTTGCCTGCGTTGGCGGAGGAAGCAACGCCATGGGACTTTTTTCAGCTTTTCTGGATGACGATGAGTGCGAAATCTATGGAGTAGAACCGGCAGGCCGCTCCTTAAACCTCGGTGAACATGCTGCCACCATGACCCTTGGAAAACCGGGTGTTATTCATGGTTTTAAATGCTACACCCTGATGGATGAAAATGGCGAACCCGCTCCGGTTTACTCGGTTGCCAGCGGACTTGATTATCCCGGTGTTGGCCCCGAACACAGCATGCTTAAAGATTTGGAAAAGGTTAAATATGACTATATCAACGACAAAGAAACCATTGATGCCTTTTACGAACTGAGCCGGATGGAAGGTATTATTCCGGCACTTGAAAGCGCCCATGCCGTAGCCTATGCCATTAAGTTGGCACAAAAATTTCCACGTCAATCCATTTTGGTTAATTTAAGTGGCCGGGGTGACAAGGATATTGATTTTGTGGTTGACACCTTTGGTTTACCCGAAAATCCCAAATAAAAATATTTTTTATAAGCTGAATTTTTTGATCATAAAGCCCGGACTTATTAGTTCGGGTTTTTTTTGGCTTATGGGTATTGTGAAAACAGTGTAAAAATAGTAATGTGTCTTATTTGTACAATAATTCTCTTTTTGGGATAATAAAATAAAGACAACAAATAACAGTGAAATTATTATAGTCTTTATT
>JALVAQ010000345.1 GCA_027011095.1 Bacteroidales bacterium | reverse complement strand
TATTGTAGTAAAATAGGTTGGCTTTTTTTGTTTACTACCCAAATAATTCCCCCAATGGCCTCCTCCAAGTCCTCCTGTTGCAATATAATACTTTACGCTATCTTTTAAAAAAAAATTGATCACATAATCAGAATAGCCTGAAAAATGAGGGTCTGCGAAATAACCATTTGTGTCTATTAGAACCGTGTCGTTATTTACACAAATCATATTGTTTGAAGTAGCATCATTTTTTACAATTAAGGTAATAGTATCAATAGAATATTTATCAAGTCCGGTTGCTTCATCCCAATCATGTATTGTTCCTATACAAGTATAATTACCAATATTGTAATCTGTAATCTTCGCCGCCTAAAGGCTCTTTTTTGCATGATAAGAGTAAAATGCTCAATAGAACGAATGTTGCTAATCTTGATGTTGAATAATTATTCATAATCTTTTAGTTGGATTTTAGGTATTTATCAATGATGCTATTTATAATATCACTTTTAATAGGTTTTGAAATAAAATCGTCACAGCCTACCGAAAGGGCTTTTGCTTTTTTAGCAAGCGAAGTATAAGCTGTAACGGCTATTACAGGGCAATTAGGAAAATGTTTTTTTATTTCTTTTGTCGCCTCGAAGCCATCCATTACCGGCATTTTCAAATCCATGAAAATAAGAGAAATATCTTTGTTTTCTTTGCAAAATTCTATTGCTTTTTCGCCATTTATCGCATGATAAATAGTAAAGTTATACGGACTGTTTTTTAGTATCGTTTCTATCAACAAATAATTAAATTCTTCATCTTCGGCAATAAGAATATTATACGCAGGTGTTTTATATGTCTTATTTGTTTTTTCGGTTTCCTCCTTTTTACCGGTTGCTGTGAAAACGGGTTTGTATGGTATGGTTACTGTAAATATTGAGCCTTTACCTTTTTCCGATTCGACGGTAATTTTCCCTCCAAGCAGATCTACATTGCCTTTAACTATTGACAATCCCAATCCTAAGCCGCCTACATTTTTTGACAAACTTTTTTCTTCCTGTGAGAAACGTTTGAATATTATTTTCTGATTTTCTTTTTTTATACCTCTTCCAGTGTCTTTAACGTAAAATTCTATATTTCCGTCATTTATTTTGTATCCGTATTCTATATATCCTTTGTTTGTGTATTTTATGGCGTTTTCAAGGAGATTGCCGATAATTTTATTTAATTTGCTTTGGTCTGTTACCACCGTGCTTTCTTCATCGGAAAGACCTTTCTTAAGATATAGTTGTAAATCTTTCTTTTTAGCTTCTAAATTGAAAAATAAATAATGATCGAGTAACAAATTGTTTAAACAGATTTCCGTTTCGTCAACTTGTATCTGATTAGTTTCCAGTCGTGATATTTCCAGAATATCATCAATAATATGTAGTAGTTGATTTCCACTATTTCTAATAATGGATATGTATCGTTTTTTTTCTTCTTTATTCGCATCATCCAAAAATTCCGAGAATCCCAGAATAGCATTCATGGGTGTTCGTATTTCATGCGATAAATTTTGCAGAAACTCGGTTTTCAGCTTGTCACTTTCTTCAGCTTTTTCTTTAGCTATGGTAAGTTCCTTGTTTTTCTGTTCTAACAGTGTTTTCGAGTTTAACAACTCCTGTTTTTGTTTTTTGTTTTCTTCTTCCAACTGGTAAATATGCAAAGCATTTTCAATGATTTTATGCAGTTTTTTTTCATCCCACGGTTTTTGGATATACTGGAAAATATGCGCCTGATTGATGGCGTCTTGCAGGGCATCCATGTCGGAATAGCCGGTAATAAGAATTCTGTGTGGCTCAGGATGTTTTTCCAACGAATATTTAAGAAAGTCTACTCCGCTCATTTCAGGCATACGCTGGTCACTTAATACCAAATCAATCTTTACTTCGTCAAGAATTTTCATTCCCTCTTGGGCTGATGAGGCGGTATAAACCACATAATCTCTTCTGAAAGTATCCTTAAAAATTCTCAGGTTACTATCTTCATCGTCAACATATAGTATTTTATAATTTTTCATGATTACTTGCTTTTAATGGGTAAAGTTAGTATTATTTCTGTTCCTGTTCCCTGCTCAGATATAATTTGGATGTGGCCACCGTGTTCCTGAATTATACCGTAGGTTATGGACATGCCTAATCCGGTTCCCTTGCCTACATCTTTTGTAGTATAAAACGGATCGAATATTTTTTCTTTGCTTTCATTGCTCATGCCGCAGCCGTTGTCTTTTATCGAAATCTTTATATAATCTTTCTCGTGGGAAGTGGATATCCATATTTTTCCGGTATCTTCAATGGCATCAACTGCGTTAGAAAGTATATTCAGAAAAACCTGATTGATTTTCCCCGGATGGCAGTACACATCGGGCATATCCGAATCATAATTTTTGATTATTTCGATATTGTTTTTATACTTGTTTTTGAGCAGCATCAAAGATGTGTCCAGTCCTTCGTGTATCTTATAGGGAAGCATTTTTTTGCCATCCATCCTTGAAAAATTTCGCAGGCTTTTCACTATTTCGGCGGTACGGTCGGCACCTAGCTTTATGTCGGAAATTATTTGCGGAATGGCCTGAAAGGCCTCGTCAAAATAGTTCTCGACTTTTAGTTGCTCTAATTTAATAAGTTTTTCTTTCAGGTTGTCAGTTTCGGGGTTTATTTTTGCTATTTCGTCAATTACCGGTTTAATATCCTCAAAATCACGAAGCAGGCTGTTAATACCGGCATAAACAAAATTAATCGGGTTATTGATTTCGTGTGCAATTCCAGCTGAAAGAACACCTAGTGAGGCCATTTTTTCGGCTTGTATCAGTTGCTGCTGAGTTTGTTGCAGCGTTTCAAGCGTTGCGGCAAGTTTTTCGTTGTTATGATTTAAATCTTCGTTTATTTTATCAATTTTTTGCTTTTGCTTCATCAACAACGCATGGTCTTTTTTCTTCTGGCGATAAAAATAAAACAGTGTTGTTGTCAGGAAAATCATGAATGCAAAAGCCACGATAAAAAGGTTTCGTTCGGTTTCTTTTCGTTTCCTTTCAGCTTCCAAACGAGCCATCTCGGCATTGCTTTTTTCCAGTTCAGCCTGTTGCAGTTTTATTTTTTGTTTCTGCATTTCACTTTGATAACGGTTTTCAATGGCAGCAATGGCATATACTTTTTTAGTGTTAAAAATGCTGTCATAAATATCAATCCATTTTTCTTTGAACTGCAAAGCTTTTTTGTACGCTCCAATTCCCTTGTAACTATCTGATATAAGGCCGTATGCTATTTTTTGTGAATTTAATACTTTTATTTCTATAGCCATTTTCAGTGCATTAAATTCGTACTTAAGTGCTTTGTTATATTGTCCTGTTTTGTTGAACAAATCGCCAATATTTAAAAGTGCAAGAATGATTCCGCGTTTATAACCCGTTTCCTTATTAAGTTTCAATACTTTTTTATAATACTCAAGCGCCCCGGAATAGTTTTTTTGTTTTACGTAAACATCACCGATATTACTGTAGATTCTTGCAATGCCGTTTTTATCACCAATTTCTTTGTAAATTTTTAATGATTTCATATCATATTCCATGGCCTTGTCGGGTTCGCCAAGATCATTATATAGATTTCCAATATTTCCAAGCAGGATGGCTATTCCTCTTTTGTCTCCAATTTCCTTTTTTATCTGTAATGACTTTTGATAATATTCCAGTGCTTTTTTGTAGTTTTTCTGATAATAATATATTATTCCGATATTGTTGATACATGAGGAATTTCCTTTTTTGTCGCCCAATTCCTTATAAAGTTTTAATGCGTCCAGTTCGTATTCCAGTGCTTTGTCGTAAATGCTCCGTTTGATATAAATATTTCCGTAATCCATAAAAAGCTTGGCAATATTTTTTTTATCATCTATTTTCTTGTAGATTTTAAGAGCCTTATCAAAATAGTATAAAGCGGAATCATAATCGCTTTGAGAATAAAATGCTTTTCCTACACCCTGTAAACTCTCTGCAGCATAATTATCAATATCAAGCTTTTCGGCAAGTTTCAGTGCTTCACGGTAATAAAGCAATGTGGTATCAATAGAGGTATATTTATATAATTTAACTGCCTCAAGATATTTTTTAATCAGGTTACTGTCGGGGTAAGAAGTTGCAGTTATCTGCTTAAGGCTGTCGAATGTACTCCGGTTTTGAGCAATAGTTGTAAGGCTTAACAAGCTTGTAAACAAGAGTGTGGCGATAGTTATATGTATTAATTTTTGTATTCTCATGGTTATTGCTCAAATTGGCTGCAACTAAAATATATACCCCACTCCAAAGGTAATGGTAATGGCTTTTACCTCCTGGCGGAAATTAACGGTTGTTTCTTCGGGAGGGGTAAGGCTCCAGTCTTGTCCCGGAACGTCAATAAAATCGGCTCTTGTGCTCATATAGTCGCCATACAGGCTGAAACTGTAGTTTTCGCTTCGATATTGAAAACCTGCTCCGGCTGACCAAATAAAGGCAATTGACTTGTTTACATATTGATAGTATTCCAGTTTGCTCTGATCCTGATTTGAAGTTCCCGTAACAGCATACTCGGGGCTATATACTCCTGCACCGCCAATTTTAGCGCGTGCAATAAATGAAAAGGATTCGCCAAAGGGAATTCTTAAAAACGGGCCGGCCATAATACCGCCAACATTCCAAGGGCGTGTTGCCGTAACGGTCAGGTCGGCATCAATTTTTGTGCCCAGCGAATCGGCCAGCGCCAGTTGGTCAACGTTGTTGTATCCAAACATAAAGTCAACCTGGAAACCAAAATTATGAGTCAGCCGGTGTTCGTAAATCATGCGTACCGTCATGCCTGTTTTGGCAAAGCCCGGGTAGGAAACTGCTGTGTCGGAAAAAAGAGTGGCATCGTATGAGGCATAATGCGACAGGGGTAGGGAGGCTCCAATTTCCAATCCCAGGGAGGTGCGTCTTGTGCTTTGCCCCAGGGCGATAGCTGAAATAAAAAGTGTAATAATTAATAATCGTGTTTTCATTTTTTAAGATTTTTACGTGATACTTATACTATTGTTTAAGTGCAGTATTCCACAAAGGTATTAACTTATGAAATACCCTCTTTATTCAAGGTCGATATTTAATTGTCTCGACCACATAATTGTTTCGTCTTTTTGCCTTGTAAGTTGTTCGTTGTCAAGCAACCACTGGATAACCGATAAAACTTTGTCCTCTTCAAATGTTCCGAGTCCCGATACGATGCTGTACAGGTGTTTGCTGTCAGTCCCGAGAAACTCTTTGAGGTGCGATACAATGTTGGCTATTTCCACATCGTTTAACTCGGTTTTCGACTGCTTGCGGCAAACATCGCAAATGCCACAGCGGTGGTTTGTTTTTTCGCCAAAATATCGCAGCAGCTGAATGCTCCTGCACTGCAAGCCCGATGTAATAAAGTCAAGTAATGCCTGAAGTCGTTGTCCGGCAGCCTTTTTGCGCAGGTCGTATATTTCTTTCGAGAGCTGAAGATAGTTGGAGTCAAGTCGTTCGTAAATAAAAATCAGCTGAGGTTTTCTTCTTACAGGGATGTACGACAACACTTTTTTCTTGCTCAGCTCGGTTAACATCTCCACAATCTTTTTAGCGTCGATGCCAACTCTTTTGGCCAAAATGTTTTCGTTAATGTTGATGTAATCGGTAAAAATTCCGGCATACGAACGCAAAATCTCTTTTACAAGATGGTCGTCGTAAGGGTTTTCAACCATATAGCGATACAGCTCGCTTTTATTCATGGTAATTTTTAGCTTTGAGTAGCGTCCCGAAGTTTCGCTGTAGATGAGCAGCCCCTCTTTTTCAAGTAGTTTAATGGCGCTGTAGGTTTCCAGCAGGTCAAATTCATACTGTCTGCAAAAGTGGCTGATTTCAAAATCGAAGCCGGTGTTTTCGCCGCTTCCCACCGGAATATTAAAATAGTTTCCCAGCTGGTTATATATTTTCCTTATGGTTTTAATGGGGGGAAACGAGGCTTCATATCTTTTTTTAACATCGGATATGTCGCGGTTATTGTACAACAACGATGCCCAGGCAGGTTTTAAATCGCGGCCTGCACGACCGGCTTCCTGAAAATAGGACTCAATGCTGTCGGGCAAGTCGTAATGAATTACCTGCCGCACGTCCGGTTTGTCGATGCCCATCCCGAAGGCATTGGTCGAAACCATTACCCTTACGCTGCCCGTTGCCCATGCCCGTTGCCTTCGTGTACGTTGGGCGGCATCAAGGCCGGCATGATAGTAGGTTGCCGAAACACCGTTTTTCTGAATTATTTCAGCCAAATAGCGTGTTTTTCTTCGGCTGCGCACATAAACAATGGTGGAGCCTTTTCCCTTTTTAAGCAGTGCCAACAGCCTGCCGGTTTTATCGTTTTCTTTAAAAATGTTGTAGGAGAGGTTTTTTCGCTCAAACCCCGCTTTGATGATGTTGGGCGTTTTAAACCTGAGTTTTTCTACTATATCGGTAACGGTTTCGGGGGTGGCAGTGGCCGTAAGTGCCAACACCGGAACTTCCGGAAAAAACTCCCTGATATCGGCTATTTTCAGGTATGGAGGCCTGAAATCGTATCCCCATTGCGAGATGCAGTGCGCTTCGTCAACGGTAATAAGGTTTACGTTGAGCCGCGCAATAAAATCTCGAAAGTTATCAGTGGCAAGCCGTTCGGGCGAAAGGTAAAGAAACTTATACCGGTTGTGCAAACATCCGGAAGCAACGGCATCCACTTCATCGTGATACATGCCTGAATAGATTGCTGTTGCCGGAATTCCCAGCTCCTTTAAGTGATGTACCTGATCGCGCATTAAAGCTATCAGTGGTGTTATCACTAAGCAAATACCCTCTCTAACCATGGCAGGAACCTGAAAGGTCAACGACTTGCCTCCACCCGTGGGCATCAACGCAAGTGTGTCGCGACCAGCAAGCACAGCATCAATAATTTCTTCCTGTTTCGGGCGAAATTTGCTGTATCCCCAATATCGTGTTAATATTTTTCTGGTTTCTTCACTCATAAAATCGAATCTAAGATAAGCTATTTTGGGAAACGGAAAAGCAGGTAATACAAAATAAAATTATTGAGTGGTTATTTATTTACCTTTGCAGAATGTAAAACCAATTAAATAAAATACGAATGAAAAGAGTTAACAAATTTTATCTGCTAATGGCATTGATTGTGCTTCCCGGTTTTTTTG
>JALVAQ010000344.1 GCA_027011095.1 Bacteroidales bacterium | reverse complement strand
AGATACCAAAAACGTTAAAATTGTTGAACTCGATGGAGGCCCCTACCCTGTTTGGGAGCAATCGGCTTTGCCAAAGGCAGCAAAAAAGGAAGGGTGTCATATTTTGCATTGCACAAGCAATACAGCGCCTGTTAACCCGGGTATGCCACTGGTAGTTACGCTGCACGACATTATTTATATGGAGAGCCATCCGCTGCTTAAAAAATCGGGAACATGGTATCAAAAATTTGGTAACATGTACCGGCGTTTTGTGGTTCCACGTGTAATTAAAAAGAGTGATAAAATTATTACCGTATCAAATTTTGAAAAAAACCGGATTAAAGAGTTTTTTCATTTCCCTGAAAACGATGAACGCCTCGTTGCAGTTTATAACGGTGTAAGCGAACATTTTCGTAAGATTGATGATAAAAAGGAACTCGACAGGGTTAAAAAACTTTACAACCTTCCTGATAAATTTTTGTTTTTCCTTGGCAACACCGATCCCAAAAAAAATACGCCCGGCGCCCTAAAAGCATTTTCCGACTATTTAAAACAAACCAACGACGATGAAATGTATCTCGTTATGTTGGATTATGAAGCCAACGAGCTTAAAAAGGTGTTGGCTGATATTGGCGATCCCGGATTAATTGACCGGATACATTTAACAGGTTACGTTATTAATACCGATTTACCTGCCATTTACAATCAATGCAGGATATTTTTGTATCCATCACTGCGCGAAAGCTTTGGCATCCCCATGTTGGAGGCCATGCGCTGCGGTGTTGCCGTTATTACTTCCAACACATCGTCCATGCCCGAAATAACAGGTGGTGAAGCCGCCTACATAATCGACCCCTTTAAACCCGAAGAAATTACCGAAGGTATTATCCGCCTTATGGAGGATGAAAAACTTCGTAACGAACTTATTGAAAAGGGATTTAAGCAATCACAAAAGTTTTCATGGGAAAACATGGCCAAAGATGTGTTGAAATTGTATGATGAAGTTTACCAAAATCACTACCGCTAAAAATTTAAGTTATGATTAAAAACAGAGACATTATTGTAGTAGGATTACAGGCGCTCGACAGCCGAATCGGTAGCAACTGTATCAACCTCGCGTACGAATTTTCTAAGCATAACAGGGTGTTATACGTAAATTACCCGTTGGACAGGTTAACGTTAATCAGAGAGAAAAATGACCCGTTAATTCAAAAGCGGATAAAAATTATGAAGGGTGAAGAGCCTAACCTTGTAAAGGTAAACGACAATATGTGGAATCTTTATCCCAACACAAAATTGGAATCCATCAGTCAGCTTCCCGTTAACTGGTTGTTTGATTTTCTGAATAAAATTAACAACAAGCGCTTTGCCCGTGAAATTAAAAAGGCTATTGCAGAGCTTGATTTTAAGGATTTTATCATTTTTAACGACAGTGATATGTTCCGAAGCTTCTATTTGCCCGAGCTGCTCAAGCCAAAAACCTATGTATATTATACCCGCGACAACATGATTGCCGTTGATTTTTGGAAAACCCAGGGAATCCGCATCGAAGCGCAACACATGGCTAAAGCCGATTTGGTGGTGGCCAACTCAACCTACCTTGCTGATCTGGCACGTAAATTTAACAAGCACTCCTATTATGTGGGTCAGGGATGTGATGTGTCGCTGTTCGATAAAAAACTTATTAAAGAGGTTCCAAAGGATATTGAACCCATTAAAAAGCCGGTTATAGGATATATTGGTGCGCTGTTGGCATTGCGCCTCGATTTGGATGTTATTATTCATATAGCACAATCGCGGCCCGACTGGAGTGTGGTTTTGGTGGGACCTGAAGATGACGAGTTTAAAAACAGCGAGTTACATAACCTTGAAAATGTATATTTTCTCGGCAGTAAAAAAATGGAAGAGCTTCCCTCCTATCTCTATGCCTTTGATGTGGCCATTAATCCTCAAAAGCTAAACGAAGTAACCATTGGCAATTATCCCCGTAAAATTGACGAATACCTTGCCATGGGA
>JALVAQ010000343.1 GCA_027011095.1 Bacteroidales bacterium | reverse complement strand
GGACAACCTTAATTATTTAAATAATATTGACCCCGAAATTATCGAACAGTTATATTCGCAGTATCAAGTTGACCCCGAAAGTGTTGATGAGCAGTGGCGCAAATTTTTCGATGGCTTTGAATTTGCTCGTAAAGCCTATCCCGCAACGCCCTCTTCCGGTTTGCAAACTTCCGATGAATTCAAGGTGATAAACCTGATTAACGATTATCGAAGGAGGGGCCATCTGTTTACCAAAACAAACCCTGTTAGAAAAAGAAGAAACTATACCCCTTCGCTCGATATTGAGAACTATGGACTTACCAGGGCCGATCTGGAAAGAACTTTTCAGGCAGGGAGTGAAATAGGCCTTGGTGCTGCCAAATTAAAAGACATTGTTAACCTTTTACAAGAAACGTATTGTAGCAGTTTTGGCGCCGAATATATGTTTATTCGCGAGTTGGAAACCTTAACCTGGCTTCGTAATAGGTTCGAAAAAACCAGAAACAAGCCCGATTTTGACAGCGAAGAAAAAAAATATATCCTCACTAAACTGGAAAGGGCTGTCTTTTTTGAGAATTTTTTACAGAAGAAGTTTCCCGGACAAAAACGTTTTTCGCTTGAAGGAGCCGAGTCGCTTATCCCTGCGCTGGATGCGGTTATGGAGAAAGGCTCCGAACTTGGCGTGGAAGAGTTTATTATAGGTATGCCTCACCGTGGTCGGCTTAACGTGCTTACCAACATTATGCGTAAGCCCTTTGAAGATGTGTTTTCGGAGTTTGAAGGTAAGGAGTTTGACGAAGAGGGCCTCTTGGGTGATGTTAAATACCATCTCGGTTATAGCGTTAGGCGTAAAACAAGTAAAGGCAAAGAGGTTAAATTAACCCTTACCCCGAATCCATCGCATCTTGAGGCTGTTGACCCTGTTGTCGAAGGTATTACCCGTGCTAAAATAGATATGGAATATCAGCATGATGCCAATAAAATTGTACCGGTTCTTTTGCATGGCGATGCTTCCATTGCCGGACAGGGTATTGTTTACGAGGTGCTGCAAATGGAAAAGTTAAAGGGTTATTCAACCGGTGGCACCATCCATTTGGTTATCAACAATCAAATTGGTTTTACCACCGATTATCTCGATGCCCGTTCGTCAACCTATTGTACCGATGTGGCTAAAACTACGCTATCACCTGTTTTTCATGTGAATGGCGACGATGCCGAAGCGGTTGTTTATGCCGTTCAGATGGCCGTTGAATTTAGAAATGAATTCCATAAGGATGTTTTTATCGATATTTTGGCCTATCGTAAATATGGCCATAACGAAGGAGATGAGCCGAGATTTACACAGCCTGTATTGTATAAAGCCATCGAAAAACACCCCAACCCATACGAAATCTACAAACAGCGGTTGCTGGACGAAAAGGTTGTAACAGATGATTATTGTACGGCCAACGAAAAAAAATTTTTTGCAACCCTCGAAAAAAACCTTGCCAAAGGGAAATCGCACAAAAAAAACAGTATTGATAACTTTTTAAACGAAATTTGGAATGGAATAGAAAAAGCCAATGATGCCGACTGGCACAAGCCTGTTGATACTACCATTTCAGAAAAGTCCTTAATGCTGATAGCCGAAAAACTGGGAAGTTTGCCTCCTGATAAAAAGTTTTTTAGAAAAACCGTCAGGCTTCAGCAGCAGCGTAAAAAGATGGTCCTGGAAGAAAAAAAACTGGACTGGGCTATGGGTGAACTGATGGCCTATGGCAGCCTGTTGACTGAAAATATTCCGGTGCGTTTGAGCGGTCAGGATGTTGAACGTGGTACTTTTTCGCATCGGCATGCCGTGTTGAGGTTGGAAGATTCCGAGGAAAAATATATTCCCCTTCAAAATCTAACAAAAAACCAGGCACCCTTTTCAATTTATAACTCACATCTTTCGGAATATGGAGTGTTGGGCTTCGAATATGGATATTCGCTTACATCACCATATGCCCTTACCATTTGGGAAGCCCAGTTTGGCGATTTTGCCAACACTGCACAGGTAATTTTCGACCAGTTTTTAAGCAGCGCCGAAAACAAATGGAATGTGATGAATGATTTGGTGGTGTTGCTTCCACATGGCTACGAAGGGCAGGGACCCGAGCACTCCAGCGCCCGTGTTGAACGATTTTTAACACTCGCCGCCGACAACAATATGCAAATAGTTAACTGCACTACACCTGCTAACTTTTTTCATGTGCTCCGTCGCCAGCTGAAAAGAAATTTTAGAAAGCCACTGGTTGTGTTTACACCCAAAAGCCTCTTGAGGCATCCAAAGGTTGTTTCGCATGTTTCCGAGTTTACACAAGGCGGATTTGTGGAAGTTATTGATGATGCAACGGCCAATCCTGAAAAAGTTAAACGGGTTGTCTTTTGTACCGGCAAGCTCTATTACGATTTGTTGGAAGAAAAAGAAAAACACAATTACGATTTTATAGCGCTTATTCGTATTGAGCAACTCTACCCGTTTCCTAAAAAACAGGTGTTGGAGCTGACAAAAAAATACCATTTGGCCGAAACTTTTATGTGGTCGCAGGAAGAGCCGGCCAACATGGGGGCATGGGATTTTGTTAAAAAAACACTGAGCGACGACATGCGAATAATTCATATTGCAAGGCCCGAAAGCGGCAGCCCTGCAACAGGTTCTTCAAAATTTCATATTATCCAGCAATTGAAAATTGTTGAAAAAACATTTCATGAGTGTGATTGCCCCTACATCGACTATGAATGCGAAATGGCTTGTATCGGAAATAAATGGCAGTCGTTTGAAAAAGAGATTGAAGAACTGCAAATCGATAATATTGATGCGGCTTTACACAACGGTCTCAGGCCATTAAAATAAAAAAGGAGGAATTTTTCCCCTTTAATTAAAAAAGACAGAAAAAACTAACTGACATGATTGAGATTAAAGTTCCCTCACCGGGTGAATCGATTACCGAAGTGCAAATTGCAGCATGGTTGGTTGAAGATGGCCAACAGGTTGAAAAGGATCAGGATGTTGTTGAAATTGACTCCGATAAGGCAACTCTGCCTGTAGCTGCCGAGGCTGACGGAAAAATTAAAATTATAGCTAACGAAGGCGATACGGTTGAAGTAGGTTCGGTTATTGCGACCATCGATACCGATGCTGTTGGGACTATTCAAAAAAAGGCTAAGCCCGAAGTTGCCCAACCCGTTGTCCAACATGAGCCTGCAAAGTCAACGGAAAATAAAGCTGATACCGTTGAACCAAAACAGCCCTCTGCTATAAGCAACATCAATCTTACTATTTCGCCATTGGCGCGCAAGCTGATGGAAGCTGAAAATATTTCGGAGCAGCAGTTGATCGATTTTTTTAAAAGCAACCGTATCGGTAAAAAAGATGTGGAGTTTTATTTGAATGAAAAAGACCATGTTTCTTCGGTAACCGCCGGAAATATTCCGGGCACTTCTGCCTGGACAGGCAGCCGCAATAAAGAAACAAAGAAAATGAGCATGTTACGTAAAAAACTTGCTCAACGTCTGGTTTCGGTAAAAAATGAAACTGCCATGCTTACCACCTTTAACGAAGTTAACATGACACCCATTATGGAGCTTCGTAAAAAGTATAAAGAGGCATTTAAAGAAAAACATAATGTTGGGTTGGGATTTATGTCGCTGTTTACCAAAGCCGTTACCGAAGCCATTGCCCATTTTCCGGCCATCAATTCCCAAATTAACGGTGATGAGATTGTTCAGTTTGATTATGTTGACGTGGGTATTGCCGTAAGTGCTCCCAAGGGATTGGTTGTCCCGGTGGTTCGTAATGCCGAAATATTGTCACTGGCTGAAATTGAAAAAGAGATTAAACGGCTGGCAGTAAAAGCACGCGAAAACCGGATTACCATTCAGGATATGGAAGGTGGTACTTTTACCATCACCAATGGTGGTGTGTTTGGTTCCATGTTGTCAACACCCATTCTCAATCCCCCGCAAAGTGCCATTCTCGGTATGCATAACATTGTGGAACGCCCCATTGCTGTAGATGGCAACGTTGAAATCCATCCCATGATGTTTATCGCTCTTAGCTACGATCATCGTTTAATCGACGGGCGCGAATCGGTCGGATTCCTGGTTAAAGTAAAAGAGATGCTCGAAAATCCTGAACGAATGCTGTTCGGCTCAAAAAATCCTGTGGAGGTACTTCTCGGACTGTAATTTCTTAATGAACTTGTTTATAGTTAACTCTATACAATCTTTCAAAAATGGTATCACTCCCGAAGGGTAAGCAACAGGGTAATTGTCACCATAAAAAATTATTGAAATTTGATTTCTAAGGGTTAATAGCTGTGGGCTTTTTATTTAATTTTGTAACATTAATGAAAAAAGAGTCCGAACATATTAAAACCATTTCTGTAGAAGAGCAGGAACGCAGAGAAATTCTCCGGCGGTACAAGCATCTTATCGAAGTATGGCATACCAGAAAGGAGACGCAGGACAGGTGGGAAGTGCGAAAAGCGTTTAGGGTTGCTGCCGATGCACACAAAGACATGCGCCGTAAAAGTGGTGAGCCGTTTATCTTTCACCCCCTTGAGGTGGCTACTATTGCAGCCGGTAATCTGGGGTTGGGACGGACTTCAATTATTGCAGCATTGTTACACGATACCGTTGAGGATACCGACCTTACCCTTGAAAATGTGGAAGGGATGTTTGGTGAAAAAGTTGCCCGAATTATCGATGGCCTTACTAAAATTGCAGGTATTTCTGAAACAGCTTACAGTACCAACCAGTCCGAAACACTGAAAAAAGTGTTGCTTACCATGTCCGACGATGTAAGAGTAATTTTAGTTAAGCTGGCCGACCGTTTGCACAACATGCGCACACTTGACGCCATGCCGCGTCTTAAAAAACTAAAAATTGCCTCCGAAACGCGTTATATCTATGCCCCTCTCGCCAACAGCCTTGGCCTTTATGATATTAAATCCGAATTGGAAGAACTCTCTTTTAAATATTCTAACCCGGATTATTACAGGCAAATAAAACATCAGATTAATCAGTATAAACCTGAGTTGGAAAAACGTTTCGAGGTTTTTAAAAAACCTGTTGAAGAATATTTTTCCGGTTCTTCCAATGTTGAAATTCAACTTAGAAACAAAACAGCCTTTTCCATTTGGAAAAATATGAACGATAAGGAATTGACCTTTGAAGATGTATTTTTAACCCCAACGGTTAAACTGATTGTAAAATCGAAACCTGAACAGGAAAAGGTAGCTTGTTGGACGACTTATGCCTCGGTAACAAATATCTTTAAAACAAAAAACAGTAAGCTGTTGGATTTAATTTCTCAGCCCAAAACAAATGGTTATTCTGCCATTCATACTACCGTAATGATACCTGGAGGAAATTGGGTTAATGTTCATATATTGAGCAGCAGAATGGAAGAAATAGCTACCCGGGGTTATGCTGCATATTGGAAATATCGTGATAAAAACGATCAGGAAGGGCTTGAAAAATGGCTCATCAGAACTCGTGAACTTTTAAAAGAGGCCAACGACGAAGCCATTCCGTTTATTGATGTTTTTCGGAAAAATCTTTTTACCGAAGAAATTATTGTGTTTACTCCCAGCGGCGATTTAATCCCTTTGCCCAAAGGTGCTACGGTTCTCGATTTTGCTTATGCCATTCATACCGATTTGGGTAATAAGTGTATTGGTGCCAACGTAAATCGAAAATTAAAGTCGTTTGATTATGAGTTAAGTGCCGGTGACCAGGTGGAAATTATTAACTCGAAGCTTGATAAAGTTAACGAAAAGTGGCTCGATTTTGTGGTTTCAGCCAGAGCAAAAGCACTAATAAAAAAGGCTGTAAGAGCCGAACGTAAAAAATATAGGAAAACAGGGGAAGAAAAATTTGATAAAATTTGCAGGCAGCTTAAAGCCGAACATCCGCAGTGTAATGTTGAGCAGCTTTTGGAAAAATTAAATATTTCGGGTAAAACAGATTTTTTCTACCTGTTGGCCATTGATAAACTCGGAGCTAAAGAGATTAAAGAAGCGCTTTTTGGGGTTACCCAAAAGTCGGGATGGCGGCGTTTCCCAAGTATTTTTGCAAACAATCTCCCGTTTGTTAAGAAATCTGGTACTGTCGAAAAAACAAGCGCGGAAGATAACCTATATATTGAAGAAGACGGAATCCGCGAAAAGGTGGAGTTTGTTATCCCGTCATGTTGTATCCCTATTCCGGGTGACGACGTGGTTAGCATTAGCAGACCAGATAAACCAATGGAAATTCACCGAACCAACTGTCAGGTAGCCATTCAGTATATGTCGCAGTATGGAAAAAAAATAACCAACCCCGATTGGGGTAAAAATATTGGCCTTCACTTTTTAACCGGTATAAAATTGGTTTCGGAAAATAAAAAAGGCCTTATTAGGACTGTTACGGGGGTGATAAGCGACGAGTATAATTTGAGTATTAGAAAATTTGACCTAATCACCATTGGTGAACTGGTTGAAACACAAATATATCTGTATGTTAAAGATACTACTGAATTAAAAAATCTGATGAAGAGTTTACGTAAAATTAAAGAGGTAATTAAGGTGAACCGTATAGAAAAGTCCTGATTTTTTTATTTTTTTTATTTTAAATTATTATAAATTAATTTAAAGTATTATTTTTACGCCTTTAAAACAGGACGTATGAAAAATAAAAAGCAGAAAGATGTATTCGACTCGGTAAAAAAACTCTTTACTGAATATCTTGAAGGACGAGGGCATAGGAAAACTCCTGAACGATTTACTATTTTAAAAGAAATTTATGCCACTGAAGGCCATTTTGATATAGAAACCCTCTATATCAGGATGAAAAATAATAAATACAGAGTCAGTAGAGCTACTTTATACAATACCATTGAGCTTTTGCTCGATTGTAATTTAGTTACAAAACATCAGTTTGGAAATAATTGCGCACAGTTTGAGCGTTCGTTTAAGTTTAAACAGCACGATCATTTTGTATGCCTTGAAGATGGGAAGGTAATGGAGTTTTGCGACCCACGTATCCAGGAAATTCAAAAGGCTGTTGAAGAGTTGTTGGGTGTTGAAGTTACCTACCACTCCCTTACCTTCTATGGTAAGTGTAAAACAGATGGAGAAAAAGAGACCAAATAAAACTTTTTTGTTTATAAGTAGTTAATAAAATTGTATTTATTCAGATAACAAATAGTTATATTTGTTAAAAAATTAACCCTGTGTATAGCAG
>JALVAQ010000342.1 GCA_027011095.1 Bacteroidales bacterium | reverse complement strand
GAATCTCTTTTAAAAATATGTATTAAATCAGATTTTGATTCATTTGAAAAAGGACAAAAAAAATACTAAAAAGCAGCAACAAAAAAATGAAGTTGTAAGGCTGTTATACCTTAACAAGGCGCTAACCAATGCAAATTTGGTAGAAAAAACCGGATTGAGCCTACCCACCATTACGCAACTTTTATCTGAATTAAGCAATGAAGGTTGCATTGAAATCTTGGGTGCAGGTACTTCCAGCGGTGGCAGAAAACCAAATCTGCTTGGGCTTACCAACAATGCTTTTTATACAATTTCTGTAGATATTGAGCGATATTCGGCTAAAATTGCTTTAATCAACAGCAACAACAATTATGTTGTTAAACCTCATCAGTTTGAGCTGGATTTAATTGACAAAAACGCTACGGTGGATATTGTTGCGGCTCAAATAAAAAAGATTTTAAAGGATTTTGATGGCGACAGCAAACGAATAATAGGTGTAGGCATCAGCATGCCGGGATTAATAAATTTGGAAAAGGGCATTAATTTGACCTATTTAAATTTTGACGATATTCCGGTGAGTTTATTGATACAACAGCGCATTAATTTACCTGTTTTTATTATTAACGATGCCAAAGCACGAGCCTTGGCAGAATTGCGTTTTGGAAAGGCTAAGGAGGCAAAAAACACCTTGGTAATATATGTAGGTTGGGGTTTTGGAACCGGCCTTATTTTAGATGGAAAGCTTTATAATGGTACTAATGGCTTTTCCGGTGAGTTTGGCCATATCCCCATAGTTGAGGATGGTATATTATGTCAGTGTGGCAAACGGGGTTGTCTTGAAACCATTGCATCGGGAACTGCCGTAAGCCGTCTTGCTACTGAAGGCATAGCACGGGGAGAGCAAACCGAGCTGGCCCGCCTGGCCGGCAACGACGCCCGCCATATCCATTACATGTCGGTTGTTGAATCGGCATTAAAGGGCGATGCATTTTCCATTGATATTTTATCGGAGGTAGGCTCGGAGCTGGGCAGAGGCGTAGCCATGTTGGTGCAAATATTAAATCCTGAGCTAATAATTTTTGGCGGACAAATGGTTAAGGCAGGTCAGTTTTTAACCATTCCCATTGAACACGCTTTAAATAAATACTGCTTAAATGAATTGAGAACATCCATTGAAATCGATATTTCGGAGATGGGAGAAAAAGCCAGTTTACTGGGGGCTGCCATCAACACCATAGAGAGATATTTTTTAAACCCAAATAAAGTAAAATGGTTGATAAAATAAATTTTTCATCGGTTGAAAAAGTTTTCTACCATAATTCCGGAATGAAAACAATGCAAACACGTATGCCTTACGTGGTAGTTGATAATTTTCCCCGGCTGGGGCTATTTACAGCTTTAAGGTTTATTGAGTGGATTTCCGAAAACCCCGATGGTGTTATCAGCCTTCCAACCGGAAAAACTCCTGAACACTTTATAAAATGGACCTCCTGGTTTTTAAATAACTGGGAATCGAAAAAAACCCGAAACCTGTTTGAACAATATGGTATCAGCCATCTTAAAAAGCCTGAAACCAAAGGGCTTCATTTTGTTCAGATTGATGAGTTTTATCCCATCCACTCGTGGCAGCACAACAGCTTTTACTATTACGTAAATAAGTTTTATATCGAGGGTTTTGGGTTGGATGCCAAAAAGGCGATGTTTATTAACTCCAACGAGATACCTTTGGCCGGTGGCAAACCCTTTACCGATGTTTTCCCCGATTTAAAGGTCGATCTTTCGTTGCGGTTTCGTGAGCCGAAAACCAGCCTCGAACGTAAACAGCAACAATCAATATACATGATTGACGATTGGTGTTCGGAGTACGAAAACAAAATTCGCAGTCTCGGTGGTATCGGCTTTTTCCTTGGCGGCATTGGACCCGACGGGCATATAGCATTTAATACAAGAGGCTCCGACCATTTTTCAAACACCCGCCTTACAGCCACCAATTTTGAAACGCAGGCGGTGGCTGTAAGGCGGGTGTTTGAA
>JALVAQ010000341.1 GCA_027011095.1 Bacteroidales bacterium | reverse complement strand
GTTTCAAATATAAAGGTTCTCAACCCTATCTGATAAATCATAATAAAACAAAGAACCTTTAATAACAGTACAAAAGTAAGATAAATATTTAACTTTCAGTATTGGCATCCCTTTCCAACAGCGCTTTCAATGCACTAATCTGCTGTGGAGTACCCAAAACAAAGAGTTTAAAATTATCCATCAGCATATGTTCGGGGCTGGGATTAATAACAAACTCGCCGGTGGCTTTCCTAACACCTATAATGTTAACTCCTGTCATTCTACGAAGCTGAACCTCTTTTAAAGGTTTTCCGCGTAGCCAGTCAGGAATTTTCTCCACAACAATCTCCTGTAATACAACCGATGCCTCCTCGTGAATGTTAAGATGCTCCAAAAATTCTATCACTTCAGGTTGGGTAACCATGGAAGCCATGTGGGCACCCCCCACCCGCTCAGGCATCACAACACTGTCAACGCCGGCAATACGCAATTTCTTTTCCGAACTTTCATCGGAAGCACGGCTGATAATATTTAAATAGGCATTTAGCGAACGTGCTGTCAACACAACATAAAGGTTGTCGGCATCGTTTGGCAATGAGGTAATCAGCGCTTTTGCCGTTTTAATATCCGCCTTTAACAAAACTTCATCAGCAGTGGCATCACCTTCCATAAACCGGACACGCTGCCCAATGTTATTGATAACAATTTCGTGATCTTTATCAATCACCACCACCGATTCGTTAAACGACTGCAACTCGGTAACTACCTGCTTTCCGTTACGCCCATAGCCGCATACTATCACATGATTTTCCATCCTCTTTAATTTTGATTTTCTTTTGTACCCTTTAAATATAAAGTTTATCTGACTTTGCAAAACGCTTTGTGTAAACTGCGACAAAAAATAGGTAAGTACCCCTATGCTGGAAATAATTAAAATCAAGGTAAAAATTTTCCCGGCATCCGAAAGGGGCTGAACTTCGCGAAACCCAACCGTTGAAGCTGTTATAATGGTCATGTAAACAGCATCTACAAAACCATAGTCTTCTAAGATCATATATCCGGCAGTACCAACCAATACAATAATTATCAGATAAACCCCTGCCATTAAAAAATTGTACCGGTGCTTATTTTCCACATCCAAACTCATTACCACTTGTATTTATTATCGCTACACAAATATACATCAAATTAACATAAGATTATTTTTCATAACATCCTTTCAAAAAACACGGCTTAAAGAGCAATAAATATTACCTTTGTGAGGTTAAACCAATTAAAAGAATACACAATGGAAAATAATCAGGTAATTGATATTTTAAAGGAGGCAATTTTATTAGAACGCAGAGGCAAAGCCTTTTACACACAAGCCGCCCGTAATTCGGAAAGCAAATCTGCCAAAAAGATTTTTGAAATGATGGCCGAAGAGGAGGATGAACATATTGAGTTTTTGTCGAAACAGTTTAAAAATTATGTTAAAAATCACGAGTTTCTAACAAATTTTGAACATCACGAAGAAGACGACACGACCGGTGAAATTTTAACCGAACAAATAAAAAAGGAAATTGATGCTGCAAGTTTTGAAGCTGCCGCAATTTCCGCTGCTATTGATTTTGAGAACCGCGCCATTGAAGTTTATTCGTCAAGAGCAAAAGAAGCTACCGACCCCAAAGAAAAAGAGATGTATAAAATGTTGGCTGACTGGGAAAGCGGACATCACAACCTGTTGCATAAATTAAATGAAGACCTGAAAGAGCAGATTTGGAACGACAACAACTTTTGGCCGTTTTAAATCAACCATTTTTTAAAGTTTACCTCCATAACCACGAATAATTCAACAACCGAAGCTTCGTGGTTTTTTATTGCAGTTATTTAAAGTTAATCTAATGATAATGAGTGTAAAAAAATAACTTTAAACGGCTAATTCCTATTTTGATGTGATAGCGATTTTGTTAAGCTAAAAAAACTTTACCTGTTTTTTTCAACAACTCTTTACCAAAGTCCCGAAGGGATGCTATTTGAATAGCACCGGGTG
>JALVAQ010000340.1 GCA_027011095.1 Bacteroidales bacterium | reverse complement strand
GGTGTAATTGGAGCAGCAATACTGGTAATGGCTACCAGCTCGATGATACCCGATTTGGTAATTGGTGCCATTGTATTCCTTATTGTTGTGCGCGGTGCAGTGAGAATTTTAAAGCTGGGGTAAATGAAAGGAGAGTGTAAATTAACACAATTAAAACCGGCAACAGGGCCAAATATTACCATAAAAACTTAAAAAAATATTACTTTTGGACCCTTTAGTTAAAAGGGGTTGATATTGGCTACTTCATTATTCAACCTTTCAATAAACTAAATTTGTCCAAACACTGTTTACATGTTAAATTCCTTTCACTTAAGCATTATACTTTTTCTCCTGCCAGCATACCAGATGTCGTTTTTCACAGTTCAGTTAATATCCTTTAACAGCAAAAAAGACCCATCCGGAAAGCCACTGGGTTTTCTTATGCTCTTCATGTTACTATACATTTTTATCAACATCAGTAAATACCTGGGATATTTGGATGCATACAAATACCTGTATTTTTTTCAGTTACCGATTTTACTCGCCATTATACCCACTTACTGCCGGTATTTGTGGGTTATTTCAGGTTCATCCGGACGGATGACTTCAAAGTCATTGCCTTTATGCTACCTGCCTGCTTTGTTAATCCTGTTGCTGAACCTGATTGCATTTTTTACCAATGGTACTGAAACCTACAGGCTGTTTCTTCATCCTGAACAATCTTCTCAAATAGCAGATAATAATGATATTAACCTGATTCATATTACGTTTTTACTGGGAAATGCAGTTTTGATTGCTTTTCAGATTATTATGGCATCTTACCAGTTTTGGAAACACATGCAACATGTTCAGGCGAAGCAAAAAGAGGAAAGCTCCTTTTTACCCTATTTTGAAACCGGATGGGCTTATTTTATCTTTGTTTCAATTGTCTGTTTTGTAATAGTTAATTCGCTGATGAACTATTTTGTTCCTGAATACAGCACGTCACTGGCAGCTGTTTCTAATGTTCTCATCCTCATATCAGGAAGTCTGGCAGGCTATTTCAGCTTAAAACAGGATAAACTTTATAAAGAGGTAGCGAGTCTAAAACCCGGGCAAATTATAAAAGAGGTGAATAATGATGAAGTATCTGAAAAATCAGTCAGCTCTAAAAAAATGAAAATCTCTGACAACATGAGTAAGAAAGAAGCAAAGGAAATAATTGATAAATTGCGGCATCACCTTACCAAGGACAAGCCACACCTTAACATCAAACTGCGGCTGATTGATATTTCCAGAAGTCTTGACATAAGCAAACATAAACTAACTTATGTAATTAACCATGAAATGGACAGCAACTTTTATGGTATAATTAACGAATACAGGGTTATGGAAGCTAAAATGTTATTAAAACATCCCAAATACAAAAAGTACAAAATCGAAACCATTGCTGAAATGTCAGGCTTTCAATCCAAATCTACCTTTAACGGATGTTTTAAAACAATAACAGAGGTTACCCCTTCTGCCTACCGCAAAAAGCATGGAACCAAAAATACTTTGAACAAATAAAAAAAACCGCTCTCTAGGAAACGGCTTTTTGAAATAATATCTTCTTACAAATACAATTTTACTAAAATATCACTTTTTTATCTGACTGTGTTTCAGCTCACAGGAAACTAATTTGTACGAATAAAGTTTAGACATACAACAAGTATTCACCATCAGAACCTTAATGTTGTAGGTTTGCAGCGTCAATAATTTTTAACTTTAAAAAATAATTCTATGAAAAAGTTTACAATTTTTCTTTTTTCACTTTTTACTACTTTTGGTCTGATGGCCCAATTGCAGATAAAAGCTCCTTCACATAGTTTTCCTGTTATTTCCGGCCAATCTAACCGTTCTATAACATTGTATGATCAGTTGCAAGTACCAACTAATGGTACTGCTTCACAGGTTTTTCCTGATTATAGCAACTGTGTTCTACAAACTGCTGATGACTTTATAGTGCCCGCTGGCGGGTGGACAATTACGAATATAGATGCAACAGGAAGCTGGGGTGCTGGTTCACCACAACCTTATTTGTTTACAGTAGTTTTTTATGCTGATGCAGGTGGTATTCCTGGTGCTGCAGTTGATAGCGTTATAAACAATGCGTACGTTGATAACGGAGGTGTGGAAAGCATTACATTAAACTCGTCAGTCATATTACCGGCAGGACACTACTGGATATCGGTAATGATTGATATGCCATCTAATTCTGGTGGGCAATGGTTCTGGGCAGCGTTAAGTGGTGCACCAGCCATCAATGATTTTAGTGTTTTTCGGGATCCCTGCAATCTTGTTGGAATCTCATCTTCCTGGACTCCGGCTTCGTCAATAAACAGTCAATATACTCAATGTAGCTTTGCTCTTTATGGAACTACAGGAACACAATCCGTCCCTGTATCGAATTGGGCCATTATTTTAGGAATTTTTCTAATGATTTTATTCATGGCTATCCACTACCGAAGGAGAAGGCTGGCTTAAAACCTTACAATAATTTATAAAAAAAAACTGTCCGTCATTTGGCGGACAGTTTTTTTTATAAATACTAATACTCAAACACTCCATACTGCGACCTGATGGTCAGCTTTTTGCCGGTGGTAGCTTCCACACGGCCTACAACCTGCGCATCAATATTAAAACTTTTGGAGATTTCAACAATGGAAGGAGCTACCTCTTGCGGCACATAAAGTTCCATGCGGTGCCCCATGTTAAAAACCTTGTACATTTCACTCCAGGGCGTACCCGATTGTGCCTGAATCATTTCAAAGAGCGGTGGGACCTCAAAAAGATTATCCTTTATAACATGTACGTTATCAACAAAATGCAGTACTTTGGTTTGAGCGCCGCCGCTGCAATGAATCATTCCGTGAATAGGATTGCGGTGCTTTTTTAACACCTCTTTAATAACAGGCGCATAGGTACGCGTTGGCGACAACACCAGTTTACCCACATCCACTCCCTCCACGGGACCTGGACCGGTGAGTTTTAACTTTCCCGAGTAGGCCAGCTTTTTAGGTATTGAAGGGTCGAAACTTTCAGGATATTTTTTTGCCAGCTCACGGCTAAACACATCGTGGCGAGCCGAAGTTAGTCCGTTGCTTCCCATGCCTCCGTTGTATTCATCCTCATAGGTTGCTTTACCAAAGGATGCCAATCCTACAATTACATCACCGGGTTGAATATGATTTTCAATAATATCGCTGCGCTTTGCCCTTGCCGTAACCGTTGAATCGACAATAATGGTTCGTACCAAATCGCCCACATCTGCTGTTTCGCCTCCCGTAAGATGCATCTCAACGCCCAGGCTGCGCATCTTTTCCAGAAACTCTTCGGTACCTTCAATAACGGCCTTGATTACTTCGCCTGGAATCACACTTTTGTTTCTGCCAATGGTTGATGAAAGTAAAATACCATCTGTTATACCCACGCAAAGCAGGTCATCGGTATTCATCACAATGGCATCCTGTGCAATTCCTTTCCAAACGGACAAATCGCCGGTTTCTTTCCAGTACATGTATGCCAGCGAGCTTTTGGTTCCCGCCCCGTCAGCATGCATCACATTACAAAAGGCTTTATCGCCTCCCAATATATCAGGAATAACTTTACAAAATGCATTGGGAAAAATACCCTTATCAAGGTTTTTAATGGCCGCATGCACGTCCTCTTTTGAAGCTGACACACCGCGCTGCTCGTACCGGGAAGTTATACTCATTGGCTTAACTTTTTATATACTATTTTCCATCTAATCATAATGAAATCTACATTTAGCAATCAATATTTCATCGTTACGAACTGCATAAATTAGTCTGTGTTCATTATCAATTCTTCGAGACCAAAATCCCTTATATTTATGTTTTAACGGCTCCGGTTTACCAAGTCCTGTAAATGGTGTCCGGGAAATGTCTTTTAACAAATCATTTATTCTCCTTACATATTTTTTATTTGTCTTTTGCCAATACAAATAGTCTTCCCATGATTCGTCAACAAAGATGAATCTCATAATTCAATTAATTCTTTTTGAAATGATGATCCTTGTCTCAGTTTATCAATCGCTGAATCAAGCCTGGCCTCATTAATTTTAGAAGAAAGTTCATGTTGTGTTGCAGTCAACGAATTATATTCGTCCAATGAAATAACTACGACTCCGGAGTCTTTTCCGCGATTAATTATCAAAGTCTCAAAATTTTCAGATACCGAATCAAGATATTTTTTAATATTCTTTCTGAAATCTGAAATTGTGGCTGTTAACATTTTCTTATTATTTTATGTACGTTTAATTGTACAAATATACGTACAATATTTTATTTTTCCAAATTGGGGATATTGGTTGTAAAACAGCATTCCTCTTCTCTATTTCTTTTATCCATTACCTGCTCAAAATCCAAAAACAGAGAATAATAATCGTTTAAAACTTTATGGTATATTTCTTCTGCGATTTTTTGTGAAAGGTATGCGTTATTTTTATACAGCTTTTAGGGGCAATACAACCTTACTTATCCTGCTTAACTTCATCAATAACAAGCTTGTGTGTTTTGGTGTTGTAACTATATTTTCCAAAACGTTTCAGCACATTATCGCCAAACACCAAATCGTATTTAAGCTTGTAATTTACCTTAACTTTTACATTAAACACCGACTTATTGGCAATGCGCACTTCCTTCAGGTTAATAATGGCATTTTTGGCAATGGTGTTGTTTTGCAGTATTTTTTCGTAATCACCTTCAAAATCTTCTTTGCTGATGCCGCCAGATTTAAGCAGGTCCATGGCTTTATCCAGTGAAATCATGGCCGGCGAGTGCTGGTCGTAAGCAAAGGTTTCGCGATAGCTGTTTACCAAACATTCGGCAAGATAAACCCCTGTTTTAGGCTGTTCGGTAAACGGCGTTGTGTTGTCAGCCGGATTGATGGAGATGTTGATGTTAGCCACATCGGGATTGTAATTGTTATCGGGTACAAAATCGCGGCGAAGCACCCTGAACTCTGTCCGGCGGTTCAAGGCATAAGCAGCCTCTTTTTGTGCTTTGGAAAGCAGCGAATTTACGTAGGTATCATCGAGTGTAGTGCCTTCTTTAAACAAGAATCCATCTTTTACAATATCCTTTTTTAAGGTACGTGGCACCCGTTCGCCATACCCTTTGGCCACGAGGCGTTTGGGGTTAATTCCTCGCATAATCAGATAATCAACCACCGACTGTGCCCTTTTCTGCGAAAGGATATCGTTGCGCTCGTAGCTGTCGCGCGAGTCGGTATGCGATGCCAACTCGATAACCAGTTTGGGGTTGTCGCGCAGGGTTTGAATAAGCCCCTGCAACGAATCCTGATATTGTGGTTTTAAATCCCATTTTGCCAAATCGTACAAAATATCGGGCAGCACAATAGGCTCGTCAGGAATGGGTTTCAATATAAAATCTTTGGTAAAGTCTTTACTAAACTCCACTCCAACGGTGGTAATGGTGGCCTTCTCTTTAAAATAATCGGGCATGGACACCGACACATCGTAGGTTGTATTGGGCTTAAGCTGACTTGAGCCGAATGTATAATATCCTTTATCGTTGGTACGTGTTGAAACCGAAACGCCGTCGGAACCCGTCAACGTAATGGTAGCTCCTTCGATAAACAAAAGAGTACGGTCGTCTTTAACCGTTCCGGAAAGGGTAAACAGCAAGGGCGGTTCAATAAAGTACCAAATATCTTCCTTGCCTCTTGTTCCTTTACGGTTGGAGCTTAAATAGCCCCACTCCTCTTCAGGATGAAAAACGATGCCGAAATCATCCATGGTTGAGTTAATGGGATATTTCATGTTTTCAGGCTCGCCCCATT
Organism: Bacteroidales bacterium; assembly: GCA_027011095.1. Classification (GTDB taxonomy): domain Bacteria; phylum Bacteroidota; class Bacteroidia; order Bacteroidales; family F082; genus B16-G9. The sequence continues at coordinate 16,252 of JALVAQ010000340.1, read as the reverse complement.
TTCCGGTTGAGTCCATGGTAACCTTAAAAATATCCAGTCCTCCCATGCCGCCATGGCCATCGGAAGCAAAAAAGAGGGTGGTATCGTTACGGAGAAAGGGAAACATTTCATCGCCGGGCGTGTTGATTTTAGGCCCCACATTTAACGGCCTGCTGAAAGGTTTTGTTTTTGAATCGCGGGTGGCAACCCAAATATCTTTGCCACCAAAACCTCCTTTGCGTTCGGCAGAAAAGTAAATGATTTTTTCGTCTTCGCTAATGGTTGGTTGTCCCACCGTCGAAAGTGTATCAACCCCTTTAATATCCAACATCGAAACGCTTCCCCAGTTACGTCCGGCGCGGGTGCTGACATAAATTTGGCAACCCGACTGCACCTGCTGCGGATTGGGGCATCGTGTAAAATAGAGCTTTTTGAACTTAGCGTTGAGCGTTGCGGCACCTTCGTTGGCTTTGGTGTTGATGGTTTCGGAAGCATCGATGGTTACCGGAGCTGTCCACTCGCCGTTTTTATCTTTTTTAGCCATAAACAGATCGCTAAAGTTTTGGCCGGTCCATTTGTCTTCCTCTTTTCCCTGCGCACCTTCGCGAGTGGAGGTAAAAAGAATTTCCTGATAGGTGCTGTTATAAAATGCAGGTGCAAAATCCGACTCGCGGGAGTTTATTTTTTTTACGTTGGTAACTTCGTATTTCGAGGGGTTTTCAATCCATTTTTGAACTTCATCGGTGGTTTTTGCTCCTGCCATACCCCGAGGGTCGTCGGGTACCACTTCGGCATATCGCAGATAAAGTTTTTTAGCATCATCAAACTTCTGATTAATCTTAAGCATATCGGCATAGTGTAACAACACCAACGGGTCTCGCTTATCGTAATCTTCGCGCAGCAGCCGTTTGTACGACATCTCGGCACGTTTATAATTACCTGTTAACCGGTAGCATTCGGCCAGCTGATAGGTAATGCGGTTTTTTTCTTCTTTATTCTTTTTTACCTTTTTGTAGGCTTTTTTATATTTTTCGATGGCCACCGAATATTGCTGGCGCGAAAAGGCTTCATCGGCCGATTTAGCCGGATTTCTGCGCTGACCCACAACAAGCAACGGAATCATAACTAAAACCAAAAAAACGAGCCTGACTAAAAAACTATTTATTTTCATAATGTTCACAAATATATATCAAACGGACTTATCAGCAAATTATTGAGTAGCATTTTCATTTGGTTTGTCAGGTTTTTTCACCTTTTCTTTGGGCAAATCATCTTTTTTCTCAGCCGGGTTATCGTTTACCACAGTTGCGCCTCTTGGTTGCGATTTCAAACCATCATCGGGCTTTTGCAAACTTTTTTTATAGGCTTCCAGTTTTTGCTCTCTATCCTTTTTATCGGCTTCGCGATTGATTTCGGTTTTTATATCATCGGAAGCACGTTTAACTTCGTTGATAAACTTACCGAGGCTTCGCGCCATGCCCGGTATTTTATCGGGGCCAAAAATCAGAAAGATTGCCAATACAATGAGCATTATCTCTCCTGAACCGAAATCAAAAAACAGTAAACTCAATGAAATGGATTTTTAATGATTGATTAGCAAAAGTAAATAAAAAAAGTCCCGCTGCTAACCGCAACGGGACTTTTCAAAAGAATTATTTAATCTTTTATTTTTTCTTTTTCTTATTCATCTTGGCTTCTTTTGCCTTAAGCTCTTTTTCCTGCTTATCACCGTGAAGCAAATCGTAAGCAATGGGCGAAGCGGTAAATACCGATGAATAGGTACCTACTACAATACCAACCAGCAAGGCAAATACAAATCCACGGATAACCTCACCACCAAAGATAAAGATCATCAACAGTACTACAATGGTGGTACCCGATGTATTCATGGTACGAGCCAGAGTGCTGTTCAATCCGTCGTTGATGTTACGGCGTAATGAATGGCGTGGGAACAAGGTATTGTACTCACGGATACGGTCGAAAATAATTACCGTATCGTTGATGGAGTAACCGATAATGGTAAGGATGGCCGCAATAAATGCCTGGTCAACCTCCATATTAAACGGCATGATGCCATAAAACAGCGAGAACATACCAATGGTTATTAAACTATCGTGGAACAGGGCTGCCACACCACCCACACCATATTGCCAGTTTTTAAACCGTACGGCAACATAAAGGAAGATAATGATAAGCGCAAATAATACGGCAAAGTATGCTTTTTCACGAATGTCGTAAGCAATGGTCGGCCCGATTTTCTGCGAACTCAAAATACCGAGTAATTTGTTTTCACCTTCGGTATCGGATGAGAAATCGGAATAGGTCATTTTTGTTTTGTAAAACGATTTCAAACCATTGAACAATCTGTGCTGAATAATCGAATCGACTTTAGGCCCGTTTTGGTCAATTAAATACTTGGTAGTAATTTTAATCTGGCTCGAAGGACCAAAGGTTTTAACTTCGGGAGCAATTTTATCAAAAGCTGCCGTTAAAGCTTTACGGGCATCTTCGGTATTAACATTTTGGTCGAAACGAACCACATAAGTACGTCCACCGGTAAAGTCAACGCCAAAGTTTAAACCGCGTGTAAACAACGAACCGATACTAATCAGAATTAAAATACCTGAGAAAATATAAGCTTTCTTCCGCATCCCGATAAAATCGAAATTAGTATTTGACAACACATTTGCCGTGGCTTTGGTTGAAAAGTTAATTTTCATGTTCTTCTCAAGCATCCAATGGAAAATGAGACGAGAGATGAAAATAGCGGTAAAGAGTGATGACAGGATACCTATAATAAGTGTGGTAGCAAAACCTTGTACGGGGCCGGTACCAAACACATACAACACAACTCCTGTTAACAAGGTGGTAACGTTACCATCGATAATAGCGGAGTAGGCGTTGGAATATCCGTCCTGAATAGCCAGTTTAATACCTTTACCGGCTCTAACTTCCTCTTTGATACGCTCGTAGATAATAACGTTGGCATCCACCGCCATTCCAAGGGTAAGTACGATACCGGCAATACCGGGAAGGGTAAGTACGGCACCGAGAGAAGCCAACACCCCAAAGATAAAGAAGATGTTAACTATCAGCGCGATACTGGCAATAATACCACCACGGTTATAGTAAATAATCATGTAGGCCAACACCATGATAAAGGCCAGAATAAAGGAGTTCATACCGGCAGTAACAGCTTCGCGGCCAAGTGAAGGTCCAACAACCTCTTCTTCTACAATACGTGCCGAAGCGGGCAATTTACCGGCTTTAAGAATGTTTGCAAGGTCTTTTGCCTCTTCAACGGTCATTCCGCCACCGTTGATACTGGAACGCCCATTAGGAATTTCACCGTTTACATTCGGGAATGAATAAACATATCCATCCAATACAATGGCAATCTGACGGCCTACATTTTCGCCGGTCAAACGTTTCCACACTTTGGCTCCCACCGAGTTCATCTGGATGGTAACTTCTACCCGTCCGTTATTATCGTAGTCCTGACGTGCATCAACAATCACATCACCACCAAGGGCAGCGCTTCCGTCACGGGAGCTTGATTTTAATGCAACCAGTTCAAGATAATTGGGATTACGCTGGTCGGGTTTAACCGTCCAGGCCAGTTTCATGGTACGCGGGAAAATATTTTTTGCAAAACCCTCTTTTAACATTTTGTTAACGCGTGCAGTGTCTTTAATGGCAGCATAACCCACTAAAGCCGATTCAAAGGGCTTACCATCCTGTGAAATATTGGGACGCAAATAAAACCACAACGGGTTTTGTTTTTTAAACTCCTCTTCGCCCTGTTGTGCAGTAGCAGCGGTATCTTTCGACATCTCTTCCAATAATTTATTGGAAGTGGTATCGCCACTTGTTGAATCAGCAGCCGTTTTTGAACCTTCGGCCATGGCAGTTTGTTCACCTTGCGACGCTTTTGCTTTAGCAGCAGTAGTATCAGCAGCAGCAGAATCAGCAGAAACAATCCCCGATTCTTCTTTCAGTGTGTTGTTTAGTTGCTGGAAAAAACCAATAATCTTATCAAAATTATAGGTTTCCCAAAATTCAAGTTTGGCAGAACCCTGTAACAGTTTACGAACACGGTCAGGGTCTTTGATACCGGGTAATTCGATAAGAATACGTCCCGATGTTGCCAGTTTTTGAATGTTAGGCTGAGCCACACCAAAACGGTCGATACGGGTACGTAAAATTTGGAAAGTACGGTCGATGGCACCATCGGTTTCCTGACGGATAACCTTTAAAACCTCGTCGTTGGTAGAGTTGGTGGTAATACCCTTATCTTTAAACTCATACAAAAAGATTGAAGCCAACCGTGCATTTGGATCCACCTTATGAAATGCTTCCCCAAACAGGGTAACAAAATCTTTATTACTGTGTTTCTGCTCTTTATGAGCCATTGCCATGGCTTTTTTGAACGTTGGGTTATCGCTTTTTCCCGACAGGGCATAAATAATATCGCCCACCGATACTTCCAACACCACGTTCATACCACCTTTAAGGTCAAGGCCAAGATTCAGTTCACGGGCTTTTACATCCTTAAAAGTATATTTGTCAATTCCGATGTTATAAACCACCTCGTTGGCAATACTGTCAAGAAAATAACTTTCTCTTACGCGTGATAGTGAATCAAGATAATACTTTTCCAGCAGATTATTTCCTCCTGCAAGTTTTTTTGCCATGTTTTGGGCTTGCTCATTAACAGCATACTCTTTCGCTTTCTTCTCATAACGGGAAGCAACGAAGGTAAAACTAAGCTGATATAAACAAACCAAAGCAAATGCAATGGCAAAAAACTTAATAGCTCCTCTGTTTTGCATTGTAAATAACTATTTGATTTTACTTTACTTAATTAGACTTCAAAATTTTTAAGGCTGCAAAAATAGAATAATATTTCAATATTGACTAATTTAAGTTCAACAAAATGAACAAGATTAGAGAGAGCCTACGGGTAATGGTGGCATGTGCAACACAAAATTATTACCATTCCATAAAAAACCGGTGCCATTCTTTATTACAATGCGCAAAAATACGACCTTTGCCTTTCAATAAACAAAATAACAATGGATAAAAAATTAAAAGCTTTTGAGCGGCTGCTTAATATAATGGATGATTTGCGAACGGGCTGCCCGTGGGACAAAGAGCAAACCATGGAAAGCCTTCGCCACCTTACCATTGAAGAGGTTTACGAATTGGCCGATGCCATTCTGGATAAAAACCTGCAAGAGGTTAAAGGGGAGTTGGGAGATTTGATGTTGCACATTGTTTTTTATGCAAAGATTGGTTCGGAGAAAGGTGCTTTCGATATATCGGATGTTTTAAACGCCATATCCGACAAACTGGTTTTCAGGCATCCGCACATTTACGGAGATGTTTCGGTTGATGGTGCCGAAGAGGTACTAAACAACTGGGAAAAGCTAAAATTAAAAGAGGGTAAAAAATCGGTTTTGGAAGGAGTGCCCAAGTCGTTGCCACCCTTAATTAAGGCCTACCGTATTCAGGAAAAAGTTAAAGGCGTAGGCTTTGAGTGGAAAGAACGCGAGCAGGTTTGGGATAAAGTTACCGAAGAGATGCAGGAACTGAAACACGAAGTGGATACCAATGCACCCAAAGAGCGAATTGAAGATGAGTTGGGCGACCTGCTTTTTGCCATCGTTAATTACGCACGTTATGTGGGTGTTAACCCGGAAGATGCTTTGGAGAGAACCAACAAAAAATTTATACGCCGCTTTCAGTACATCGAAACCGAATCGGCAAAAGAGGGAAAAAAGGTGGAGGATATGTCGCTGGAAGAGATGGATGTTTATTGGAATAAGGCGAAGGAAGAAGAATAGCGGTGTTTGTTATAATATAACAGCTTTAATATAAACGTATTATGTCGCCCGGATTACAAATCCGGACGAGCTTAAGTAGATAACGAGGTCGAGCAACCTAATAACAGTATAATAACTACATTATGAGCAGATATATCGTTCAGATTTGCAATCTGAACGAGCTTTGAGGTGGGGTGAAGCGATCAATAACTGTAAACCAGCCCTCACCAAAAAAGACAACTTTAAACATTAAACCTTCAAACCTGAAACGTTTAATAAGCAATAAGCAACATTCATTGAGCAACTAACAATTAAACAATACAGCAACAAAACAGTATAACCCCCAACCTTTCGGGCCTCCCTCGCACATAAGTGCCGACAGGCCGTCCTCAACATGAGGTTTTTGCTCAACCCTTTTTCCTTTTCTGATACAGCCAGGCACCCAAAACAGAGACCATAAAAAAGCCGAGCAACAAAAAAACATCGGTTGTTATTCCCGAGATGCCCGAATGACGCAGCAAAATATTGTAATAACCGTGAAGCCCCCAGTTAAGCGGCGAAAAGCGGCTTAAAGTCTGCATCAGGTCCGACATCATAAATATGGGCACCCAAATGCCACCGAGGGCAGCCAGTATTACCACCGAAATGGAACCGAAAATGGAGGCTTGCGTTTGCGATGTAAAAATGGTTCCAATTAATATTCCGTACCCTGTGGCCGCCATCGAAATGGCGAAAGTAAGTATCAGCAAAGCCATCCACTGGTTGCTTTGTATGTTAAGCTGCGGCAACCCCATCAACGGAAGTATAAAAATACCCATTAAAAACATAACGGTTGCCTGTATAAATCCCAGAAAAAAATAGACCGCTGTTTTACCAAGTAATGAAGGAACCACCGACCCGGGCATGGTTTTTAATCGCAACGCCACACCGCTGGTGCGCTCCTTAATAATATTGCCGGCCAACGGAATTACAATAAAAAATATGGCAAACAGCGTATAAGCCGGAACATTGTGCTGCGTGGAGTTCGGAATGGTAGAAGTGGCTTCGGTGGCAGCCTTTTGCTCATGTATTTCAACAAGTTGAACCGGATGTGTGCTCTTTTTCATTTCCACACCCAACAGTTGTTTAAACAGCGATGCGTACGTGCTGTAAATAATTTCCGATTCAACACCCGCCGAAAACTCGCGCAAGGCACTCAGTACCGATTGCTTTACCGAATATTTTATCACCGGGTCAAAAAACACATCTACCTTGGCACTCACTCCTGCCCCCACGGTATCCAGGGTAACCGCCGCAGTTATTTCTTCGGGAAACTGGTGGTAAATTTCACGGTTCAGGTTTTTTGTAATGGATTGGGTGGCGCCTTTGTTAACCACAATACCAATGGTAAACTTTCCTTTAGCCACTTTGCTTTTTAAGCCATCCACACTGCTATTGTGAGCAGTGGTAACTTTAAACAGTTTTGACGCTTGCAGACCTTTTACAATATTTTTTCCAAACGATCCCGTATCGTTGTTTAATATGATAATGGACAATCGTTGCTCATCCAATATTTTAAAGGTGCTGTCCTGAAGCATCGTCATTACCAAAACCAGGGTTACAGGCATTAAAAAAAGCATGGACAGTGCCGGAATGTCGCGAATAAGCAGCAACAACTCTTTTTTTACCGATGCTATAAATTTAGTCCACATATTTTTTAATTCCGTTTTTTTAATCACGCAGTGTTCTGCCGGTTAGTTTTAAAAAGATGTCTTCCAGATTATTACAATCGTCATATTGTGCAATAAGTGATGCCGGTGCACCTTTAGCTATTATTTTTCCATGGTCGATAATACCGATGCGGCTGCAAAAGTTTTCAGCTTCATCCATGTGATGGGAAGTGTAAACAATGGTTGTTCCTTGTTTATTCAGCTCCTTTAAAAACTCAATAATCACATTTTTCGATTGCACATCAATCCCCACTGTGGGTTCATCGAGAAAAAGAATTTCCGGATTATGCAAAAGGCCGGCAATCAGGTTTATCCGCCGTTTCATCCCTCCCGAATAGGTTTTTATTTTCTTTTTCGATTTATCACCCAGATTAAATGCATCAAGCCAGTAATCAATTTTGTTTTGCAGGGTTTTACCCTTGAGGCCAAACATATTTCCGAAAAAATGTAAATTTTCTTTTGCCGTAAGCTCTTCGTACAGCGCTATATCCTGAGGTACAAAACCAATCCGGTTTCTTATAAAAAGTTGGTTTTCCGAAACTTCTTTTCCATTGATATAAATTAAACCTTTGGTAGGTTCAAGATGGGTGCACAGCATGGAAACAGTGGTGGTTTTACCGGCACCGTTGGGACCCAGCAAACCGAAAATCTCACCCTGCATAATTTGCAGATTCAGTCCGTCAACTGCAGGTTTTTCCGACTGTGCATACTGTTTTGTTAAATCAACTATTGCTATGGCGGGCTGTTGGTTCATTTACGAAACTATTTTTTTAAGCCTGGTAAAAAACCGTTGTTCTTCATCCGCTATTTCCAGCAAAATATCAGCACCTCTGTTGTAATCCTCCCCTTCGCGGGTGCGGTTTTTAACAATTCTTCCGGCAATTACGGCAAACTCGCGCCATTTATCGCCAATGGCCGTCATTTCGTACGACATATCTTTTAATTCGGGTTTATCGATTACCCCGGCGGCTTCCTGCAAAAAGGCTGCATACATGTAACGGAATCCCGCACCGCCGGTACCAATCTCCTCCTGCGCTCTTACAATTTGCCCTGTAAACAGCGAAGCTTTTTTAGCACCCAGTTTATGTGGATATTGCCTGAACTTTTTGGATAGATATTTAATGCCTTTAGCTCCAAACATGGGAACGGGAATGGTGGTCATATCTTTACAGGTATGTTTAATTCCCTTAATAACAGCGCCTTTTACATCAAACTGGCCGGGCACGTTTTTCAACCAATACATGTGTCCTTTGGGCGCAAAAGTACCCTTGGCATAGCGTACCCGCATCAGCTCCTTACGGGTTAGCATGGTTTTGTTTTCCATAATGGGGTCGCTAATAAGATAAGTGTCATCCCTTTTGCCATAAACCACAATGTTGTGTGCATTAAAATGAAACCGGTAGCGCGTTGGAAAATAGGTGAGGTGATAAACACCCACCAGCATACCTGTGGGAATTTGCTGCTCCAGGTTTTGATCGAGCGCCGTCATGGCATCGTGCGGATTGCGGTACCGATGCTTCTCGAAATGAAACCCCAATCGTTTGGAAACCCTTTTAAAAATAATGCCCGGCAACGGCCTGAATGAGGTAACCGGAATGTTGTCCACTTTTAAAAAAGGCATGTGCGAAAAAAAGTATCCCGAGCCGATTCCAAAAATCATGGGTTCACTCAGGTCGATTCCGTAATATCGTAGCAGGTTCGACACCACCCCGTTTTCGCAATGCGCAAGTTGGCGGTGCTCAAAGTTCATTTCTATGTTCATTCCTCTGTCTTGTCGTTCTTAATTTTATCAATGTCTTTCAACTCTTCCACTGTGAGGTCAAAAATGTCGGCATATTTTTGTAACGCCTCTGTGCTAAGCTTGTTAAAACCTTTGGGTTTCAGGTGTTTTTTAACGGTCCATTTCCAAAAGCCGGTGTATTTTGCCAGCAGCGAAGCATCCATAATGGTTTTCTCCATATAATATTTAATGGGGCTGGCTTTTCCGTTTAACACTTCCTGCCTTGCCTGCTCCATTTTTTCGTTGATAACACCCCAGGCATTTTTTAAAACCGTATTTTTAACATCCCAGCCTACGCTGTACGAGGTGGTATAATTTCCGTTTTCGTCCAGCGTATAAATGGGGTCTTTAAATTTACCTTCCAATAAATTTTCATCATCCTGCGGAACTTCCTTGGCTTTCATAACACAGGTTTTTCTTGTAAAAAAATATTCATTTCACCTTCGGCCATTCGTTTTCCCGAAACAGTTACTTCACCTTTTATAATAGAAATGTTTTCCATGGCCATAAGGGTAGTTATTTTTGTTTGCAGCCGGTCACCCACCTTGGGTAGGTCATATATTTTCATTCGCTTTACCGACCCGATGAATCCTACCGGCGGCTTTTTTTTAAAGATGCTTGCATTGTAACCCGACTGCAACGCTGCCGTTTGAGCGATATTTTCTATCAGGCCGGGTTCTTTAAAAAGGCCATCTTCCACAAAAAGGTTTCCGGATGAGATGGTAAGGGTTGAAATGGTTTTTTCCGAATCGCACACCAGCAAACCATCCACCATTGCCATGGGAGGCTTTTGTGGTATCAAACTCAACACTTTTTGCTTATCGGCTAACATTACGGTGGTTTTTATGGTGCCAAAGATAAGGTTTTTCAGGTTTAATCGGTGCCTGCTTTTAAAGGTACCGAATCCGATTGTAAAAAAAGTTTGAAAAAAAAACAGAACATTTTGTAAGGAATTAAAAACTACAGCGACTATACAAGCGAATCAATTAAAAAATGAAATTTAATAAACAATCAAAAATTATTATCATGGAAAACAAAATCAAAAAAACAACCATCGTTACCGGATCTATTTTAGCCAGTGCCTTAACTGCTTTAACCGTTACCAACGCCGAAGCAAAAACCATTAACCTGGGTAGCGGAAGCGAACTGAGAAGTGAAATTATCGACCTGAATATCATGTCCTCTTCAAAAAGTGTTTACGAAATGAAGTGTGGCTCTGAATCAATGGAAAAAGGTAAAGCTCAAAAAACCGAGAAAAAAGCCAAAGAAGGCAAAGCGGTAGAGAGCAAGTGCGGCGAAGGCAAATGTGGTGAAGGAAAATGTGGCGGCAACGCTAAAAAAAGCTCCAAAACCACCAATGCTAAAGCAAGCAAAACAGAATCGAAAAAAGAAGCCAAAGGAAAAACCACTGAGTCGAAATGTGGTCAGGGTAAATGTGGTGCAGAATAAGCCTTTTTCATCACCACCGGAAAAGCATGTCCGGTAAGGTCATGCTTTCCGGTTTTTTTATGCCCTTTTGAAAAGGACAAAACAATCAACAAAACAAAATCAACACATTATAACAAAATGAAAAACAAAGCACAAATAGGACTTGGATTCAGGCGCGAAATAGCCGACGCCTTTTTAGATGGCGACATAAAGCCTGATTTTATTGAAGTGGCAGCCGAAAACTGGATTGAACTTGGTGGCTACTGGGGCGATGTTTTTCGGCACGTAAACGAACAGTTCCCGTTAATTGTTCACGGCCTTTCACTGTCGATAGGCAGTCCTGAAGAGCTTGACTTTGAATTCTTGAAAAAGCTAAAGACTTTTCTGAAAACATACCACGTTGAAATTTATTCGGAGCACCTCTCCTTTGCGAAATTTGAAAATGCACATTTCTTCGACTTGTTGCCCATTCCATTTCGCGAAGACAGTGTAAAACATATCTCCTTGCGTATTCGCCAGGTTCAGGATTACCTTGAAATGCCGCTTGCCATCGAAAATGTTTCTTATTACACTTCCGTTGAAGCCGAGATGACTGAGCAGCAGTTTATAAACAACATTGTGGAAGAATCGGGATGCAACCTGCTGCTTGATGTAAACAATGTTTTTGTGAATGCCTTTAACCATCAGTACGATGCCTATCAGTTTATTGATGATATGCCGTTGGACAAGGTATCGTACATCCACATGGCCGGCCACAAACGCATTGCTCCCGACCTGATTATCGACACCCACGGCGAAGCTATTATCGAACCTGTTTATCAGCTTTTCGATTACACCACAAAAAAGATGAATCCGGTGCCTGTACTGTTGGAGCGCGACTTTAACTTTCCGGAACTAAACGAATTAAAAACCGAGTTAACGGCTTTACGGAGTATCGTCAATAAAAACCAATATCATCATGTTATACAATAAACAAACCTATCATGCCGAAAAGTTGCTGGTGGAATGGTGTAGAACCGGTAACCCTGTTGAGTTGAACGTAACGCGTCAGGATGGCCTTAAACAATACCGCCGCCTGTTTCGTAACAATATACACAACACGCTGGTACAGTCGTTTCCCATCGCCTTTGAGGTGTTGCCGGAAAGCGAATGGAGCAAACTAATTGACGATTATTTTGCCACCGGTAAGGTAACTGACGGCCGTGTTTGGCTGATGGCAGGCAACTTTTATGAGTTTGTTACTGAAAACGGATATGCCGCCATTTTTAACAAGCCCTGGTTAAACGACCTGCTTTTATTTGAATGGGTGGAAATTGAAGTACATACCATGAACGATATAACCAAAGAACACTTTTTAACGTCGGGTGACGCGCTCAACGATGTTATTGAAATAAACCCCGAGTACCGCCTTATCAACCTTGAATATCCGGTACACCTTTACGCTGCCGAAAAAACCGCCGAAAAAAAGGGTAGCTACTTTTTACTGGTTTACCGCCATCCGGAAAATTATAAGGTAAAATTCAGCAACCTGCATCCTTTGGCCGTTGTTGTGTTCGAAAAAATACGAACAGAACGCAAAAGCCTGAAACAAATAATCGATGAAATGGATGCATTACAGGAAATACCCATTGGCGACACTCAAAAACTGGAGCTTCAATCGTTTGTAAAACTAATGTTGGAAGAAAAAGCATTTTTAGGGTTTAAATCCTACTATAAAAATTAATATTAACAGGGAGGTTACCTCCGCCAAAATCAAATTATTATGAAATGTAAATTAATCCCCATCTGCGATAAAATTTCACGAATGTTGGAATTTTTAAAAGACATCCCTTTGTTGCTCATGCGACTTGTACTTGCTTACGGTTTTTGGGGGCCGGCCATGATGAAATGGAACAATATGAGCGGCATTGCCGACTGGTTTGACAGCATGGGATATCCTTTCCCCACATTAAACGCCTATCTTGCCGGAACCACCGAGCTTTTGGGAGCCGTTTTAATGGTTATCGGAATAGGAACGCGTATTATCAGCATCCCCATGATGTTTATCATGTTTATTGCCATTTTCACCGTCCATCTTTCAAATGGTTTTGAAGCCGGAAACAACGGTTTTGAAATTCCGGTGTATTACCTTATTATGCTCTTTACACTGATGGTTTACGGCCCGGGAAAATATAGTCTTGAAGGATTGTTGCGCCGTGCAACCTCAAAGAGCGAATAGTCGTCATATTATACGACCAGGTAAAAGCTTTTTCATAAGTGTGATTTAGTTTTTGTTAACAGGGTGGCTTCGGCTGCCCTGTTTTTTTTAGCCAAACATTTCGCTCACAGTTTAAAACTGTGAGCGAAGTCTTCATTGCTATTCTGTTAACTTATGCTATTTTTGCCATCGATTAATTTAGAATGATTATAATATGACTGCATACGATGTTGAAATAATGGCTCCTGTGGGTTCGTACGAATCACTAATGGCTGCCATTCAGGGTGGGGCCGATTCGGTATATTTTGGAATTGGAAAATTAAACATGCGCTCAAATTCTTCAAAGAATTTTACCCTTGACGATTTAAAACAAATTTCGGAAATTGCCAGAGAACACGGACTACGTACCTACATCACACTCAACACTGTAATTTATGATGAGGAGCTGGAAGATATGAGGCAAATTGTTGATGCTGCCAAAGCCAACAACATAACGGCCATTATTGCTTCCGATCAGGCAGTAATACAGTATGCAACTCAACAGGGCATGGAAATACACATGTCAACACAAGCCAACATTACCAATATGGGAGCGGTAAAATATTACGCGCAATTTGCTGATGTAATGGTTACCGCTCGCGAGCTTAACCTTAATCAGGTAAAATATATTACTACACAGATTAAGGAACAAAATATTACCGGCCCTTCGGGAAAGCTTGTCCAGATTGAAATTTTCGCCCACGGCGCACTTTGCATGGCTGTTTCCGGAAAATGTTACCTGAGTCTTGATAATTTAAACTCATCGGCCAACCGTGGTGCCTGTTTGCAACCTTGCAGACGGAAATATATTGTTAAGGACAAAGAGAGCGACCTGGAGCTGGAAATCGATAACGAATATATTATGTCGCCCAAAGATTTAAACACCGTTGCCCTGTTGGATAAAATGCTGGACGCCGGAGTAAGGGTGCTTAAACTCGAAGGCCGTGGCAGATCGGCAGAGTATGTAAAAACCGTTGCTTCCGTTTATCGCGAGGCTGTAAATGCCTGGTTCGACAACGAATATACACAGGAAAAAATTGACGAATGGAACAATCGCCTGGCCACAGTATATAATCGTGGCTTTTGGGATGGCTATTACATGGGGCGTAAAATGGGTGAATGGACCGAAAACTACGGCAACCAGGCTACCAAACGAAAACTTTATGTCGGCAAGGTTACCAACTATTTTAAAAAAATAGGTGTGGCCGAAATAAAAGTGGAAGCCAATATTTTACAACTTAACGAAGAGATAAAAATATTAGGTCCCACCACCGGTGTTTACGAAGATACCGTTTCGGAAATCAGGTTAGATGATGGTGCTGTGGTTACCGAAGCACCCAAAGGCAGCATTTGTTCCATTAAAACATCTGATATATTGCGCAGAGGCGACAAGGTTTACAAAGTAGTTGACGCTGACATTACGGTTCCAAATCTGGTTCAAAGGTAAACTGCTGTTTTCAACTTATAACAGCAACCCGGGCAGATTGAACATCCACCTAAAAGACTAACGCAGAAAACAAAAAAAATCCCGTCAAGGCAACCTGACGGGATTTTTTATATTGCAACAACAGTAAACTATTCGTCTTCTTTTTGTTGTTCTTCGTATTCCTTAAGGAGTTTATCCTGAACATCACCGGGAACCTGAGCGTACTCGGCAAACTTCATGGAGAAAACACCACGTCCGGAGGTAATTGAGCTTAACGAAGTGGCATAACGCTGCATTTCGGCCAACGGTACGCGTGCCCTGATTACCTGATTCTTTCCTTTTGCATCCATACCCATAATCATGGCTCTGCGTCCTTGTAAATCTGTCATTACCGAACCCATCATGTCTTCAGGAATGGTTACTTCAACATTGTAAATAGGCTCCATAATTTTGGGGCCGGCTTGTTTAAAAGCATCGCTGAAAGCAAAACGTCCGGCCAGTTTAAACGAAATTTCGTTGGAGTCAACCGGGTGCATTTTACCATCGTAAACATAAACTACTATGTCGCGTGCATACGAACCTGTTAACGGACCCTCTTCCATTCTTTCCATCAACCCTTTCATAATGGCGGGCATGAAACGTGCGTCAATGGCACCACCCACAATACAGTTGTGGAATATCAATTTACCACCCCAGGGCAAATCATGCTCTTCGGTACCCCTTACAGGAATATCGGTTGGTTTTTCATAATCTTCAACATAAGGCTGTACCCTCAAATGAACTTCTCCAAATTGTCCCGAACCTCCCGACTGTTTTTTATGACGATAAGAGGCGTTGGCTATTTTTGTAATGGTTTCACGATAAGGAACTTTAGGAACAATGGTCTCTACTTCAATTTTATATTCGTTATCCAAATACCATTTAATGGTGTTAAGGTGAATGTCGCCTTGTGTTTTTACAAGCTGCTGTTTCAGCTCACGCGAAAACTCCATAACAATGGTTGGATCGGTTTTGTGCATTTCGTTTAACACGGCAGCCATTTTTTCGTCATCGGAAGAGTTAACCGCCTTAATGGCTACGGTATATAACGGATCCGGTACGGGATAGGACTCAAAACCTGCGTCAACATTTTTAGGATCCATTAATGTATCACCGGTTTTTACATCTTTAAGTTTGATGGTAACGGCAATATCGCCGGCAACCACTTTATCCACTTTATCGCGATTTTTACCATTAAGGGCAAACAGCTGTGTAATTCGTTCTTTGTTGCTTGTGCGACTGTTTATTAAATCCTGTCCTTCGGTAACTTCGCCACCATACACCTTAAAGAAACTTACCTCGCCAAGATGCTGCTCAATGGATGTTTTCCAAACAAACAAAGCAGTGGGGTCGTTAACATCACATTTATATTCTTTTCCGTCTTTGGTTGCTTTGGCGGGACGGTCGTTTGGTGCCGGACAACTTTTTACAATAAAATCGAGCAAACGGGTAACACCAATACCATGTTTGGCAGAGGTAACCATTACCGGCAAAATAGCACGGGTAATCATACCCAAACGCAATCCTTCACGCATTTCTTCAATGGTAAGCGTGTCGTTTTCGAAATATTTTTCCATCAGTGCTTCATCGCCTTCGGCAGCATTTTCAATTAACTGCAGATGCAACTCTTCGGCTTTATCCTTTTCACTGTCGGGAATGTCTAAAATTTCAGGCTCACCACCATCCTCTTTAAACTTCAACATTTTCATATACACCAGGTCGATAATGGTATTGAACCCTTCACCCGGGTTAACCGGATACTGAACGGTGGTAACTTTATCGCCAAAATAATCCTTAAGGGCGGTAACCGTATCGTTAAAATTGGCGCCG